>CAYWDZ010000019.1:0-11095 GCA_964456255.1 uncultured Steroidobacteraceae bacterium
CCAGCACCGGCATCTGCCGGTAGAAGAAGGTCAGCAGCAGCGTGCGGATGTGGGCGCCGTCCACGTCCGCGTCGGTCATGATGATGATGCGGTGATAGCGCAGCTTGTCGATGTTGAAATCATCGCGTCCGATGCCGCAGCCCAGCGCGGTAATCAGCGTGCCCACTTCGGCCGAGCTGATCATCTTGTCGAAGCGCGCACGCTCGACATTCAGGATCTTGCCCTTCAGCGGCAGGATGGCCTGGGTGCGCCGGTCCCTGCCCTGCTTGGCCGAGCCACCGGCCGAGTCACCCTCTACGATGAAGATCTCCGACAACGCCGGATCCTTCTCCTGGCAGTCGGCCAGCTTGCCGGGCAGACCCGCGATATCCAGCGCACCCTTGCGGCGCGTGAGCTCGCGCGCCTTGCGGGCGGCCTCGCGCGCGCGGGCCGCTTCGATGATCTTGCCGACAATGGCCTTTGCTTCGGCCGGGTGCTCGAGCAGAAATTCGCCGAGCTTTTCGGTCACACGCGTCTCGACCGGACCCTTGACCTCGGAGCTGACCAGCTTGTCCTTCGTCTGCGATGAGAACTTCGGATCGGGCAGCTTGACCGACAGAATGGCCGTGAGGCCTTCGCGCGCATCATCGCCGGTGGTCGCGACTTTTTCCTTCTTCGCTTCCTTCTCGATGTAGTCGTTCAGCGTGCGGGTCAGCGCGGCGCGGAAGCCGGCCAGATGTGTGCCGCCATCGCGCTGCGGAATGTTGTTCGTGTAGCACAGCATCGTCTCCTGGTAGGAGTCGTTCCACTGCAGTGCCACTTCGATGCCAATGGACCCTTCCTGCACCGTGAAATGCAGCACCGTCGGATGAATCGCCGTGCGCGCGCGATTGAGGTAGGCAACGAAAGCCTTGAGGCCGCCCTCGTGCTGGAACACATCGTTGCGATCCTCGCGTTCATCGATCAACTCGATGCGCACACCGGAGTTGAGGAATGACAGCTCGCGCAAACGCTTGGCCAGCACCTCGTAGTCGAACGTGATGTGGCTGAAGATGGTCGACGACGGCCTGAAGTGCACGATCGTGCCGCGTTCGGTGGTGACGCCGGTTTCGGCCAATGGTGCGGCGGGTTCGCCGAGGTGATACCGCTGCGTGTAAACCTTGCCGCCACGATAGATGGTGAGGTTCAGCACATCCGACAGCGCATTGACCACGGACACGCCCACGCCATGCAGACCGCCGGAAACCTTGTAGGAGCTGTCGTCGAACTTTCCGCCGGCATGCAGCACGGTCATGATGACCTCTGCTGCAGAGCGCCCCTCTTCGGGGTGAATGTCCACCGGAATGCCGCGGCCGTTGTCGTGCACGGTGATGGATTCGTCCGCGTGGATGACCACCCGGATTACGGTGCAATGGCCGGCGAGCGCCTCGTCGATGGCGTTATCGACGACTTCAAAAACCATGTGGTGCAGGCCGGTGCCGTCGTCCGTGTCACCGATGTACATGCCAGGTCTCTTGCGCACCGCATCAAGACCCTTTAACACTTTGATATTGCTGGAATTATAGGCTTCTTCAGCAGTCATCGAGGCACCTGGTTCTTGCACCTTATTATTATACCTGCTGTACCGTCCCTTGTTCCACGTGGAACACGCGCTCCGGGGTGCCAAAAATCCTGAGGTCAGGGTCCAGCGAAGTGATGATCAACTGGCAATGCAATTCGCTTACCAGATCCACCAAACGACCCAATCTTTCGGTGTCCAGTTCGGCGGCAGGATCGTCCAGCAGCAAGGTGGGTGGTGGCCCCTCCTGCTCTCGGAGTCGACCCAGAAGCGCCAACACCATCGCGGCTGAAACCAGCTTCTGCTGGCCGCGTGACAGACTCTCCCGGGCAAGCCTCCCCCCTACTTTCAGCAGTACGTCCGCCCGTTGAGGGCCAGTCAGGGTTGCGCCCCGGTGACGATCGCGCTCCAGCCCGTCTGAGAGCGCCTCTGCCAGGGATCTTTCGACTGACCAGCCTCGGTAGTAGGCCAGCTCCACGTCCAGCCCAGAAAGCCGATGGACCGTCTCATTCAGGTAGGGTTTGATCAGCTCGAACCATTGGCTACGCTGCTTGGCCACCATCTCGCCGTGGCTAGCCACCTCCCCGTCCCAGATCCGGGGATCCTGGTTCTGCTTGAGGGCCGCATTGCGCTGGCGCAGCGCCCGGCTGAACCGCAGCCAGTGCTCCAGAAACGAGGGTTCCACGTGGAACACTCCCCAATCCAGCCAGCGGCGGCGCTCTCCAGGGGCGCCCTCCACCAGGCGATGAATCTCGGGATCGATGACCTCCACGAAGAATGCCGCCGGCAGCTCGGCCAGGCTGCGCACATCCTCCCCATCCACGCGGGCCGTATAAGCCTCGTCTCGACGGTACTCAAACCCGATTCGGTGTGGCGGGTCCTCGGTCTGGCCGAAGACCGTCAGGCTGGAGCGGCCGCGGGAGATCAGCTGATCGGTGTGTCGGGTCCTGAACGACCGCCCTCGCCCCAGCAGGAATACCGACTCGAGAATTGAAGTCTTGCCTGAGCCATTGGGCCCAAAGATCAGATTCAGGTGGGGACTGAACTGCAGCGCCGCGCGCTCGATGCTGCGCAGGTCGGTGATCGAGAGAGACGCCAGACTCATCGAAGCTGGCGCCAGGCGGCTCAGAGCCGCATCGGCATCACGACATAGCGCGACGAAGTGACCCCGGGCGAACGGATCAAGCAGCTGCTGTTGGCATCCGTCAGGCCGATTTCGACGGTTTCGGTATCGACGGCTGACAGCGCATCCAGCAGGTAGGTGACATTGAAGCCGATTTCCAGCTCCTCGCCCTTGTAGTCGACCTCGACCTCGTCCTGGGCCTCTTCCTGTTCGGGATTGTGCGCCTGAAGTTTCAGGGAGTTCTTCACCAGGCTCATCCGGACGCCGCGATACTTCTCGTTGGACAGGATGGCGGTTCGCTGCAGTGCAGCGCGCAGGGCCTCTCGATCGACGACGATCACCTTGCTTGGATTGGCAGGAATTACGCGGCCATATTCTGGGAACTTGCCGTCAATGAGCTTTGATGTGAAGCGAACGTCGCCGATCTGGAGCCGGATGTGATTGGAGCCGATCGCGATTTCGACATCGCCAGTTGTACCCAGTAGCCTGGTCAATTCCAGAACGCCCTTGCGTGGCACGATGACCTGTTGGGCATTCACGCCTTTACCACCAGCAGCTAGTGCCGCCTCGGCTATTGCCAGACGATGGCCGTCAGTCGCAACCGTTCGCAGCATTTTCCCGTCTGTTTCCAGCAAAGTGCCGTTCAGGTAGTAGCGCACGTCCTGTTGGGCCATCGAAAAGTGCGTCTTGGCGATCAGCCGAGCCAATTCAGCCTGCGGCAACTTCAGGGTCTGCGTGGCGTTGACTGAATCCACGACCGGAAACTCGCTGGCAGCCAGCGTCGAC
The DNA here is from genome assembly GCA_964456255.1 of uncultured Steroidobacteraceae bacterium. Lineage (GTDB taxonomy): Bacteria > Pseudomonadota > Gammaproteobacteria > Steroidobacterales > Steroidobacteraceae > ZC4RG30. The sequence goes on from CAYWDZ010000019.1 coordinate 3,447, forward strand.
AGCGTGAAGCGACTGCGACCCGCACTGATCTTGAGCTTCTCGCCATCCATCGTGACGGTGATCGCACTGCCCTCGGGCAATGCCTTGGCGATATCCAGCAGCTTGCGCCCAGGAACCGTGATCTCACCCGGCTGTGTGACTTTCACTTCGCCTGAGGCGACCAGTTCGACTTCCAGGTCCGTGCCGGTTACCGACAGCTGCCCACCCTTTGCAGCGAGCAACAGATTCGCCAGTACCGGCATGGTCTGCTTGCGTTCCACTACACCGATGACAGCTTGAACCGGGCCAAGGAGTTGTTCACGAGTCGAGCTGAATTTCATTTATTGAACCTTGGTCTATTTAGAACAATGACTGTAATCATTGGTGCTGTGGATACAGAGGATAAATCAGTCCGCCCTTGCCGGTCATGACTTTAAACGTGCCCGTTCGCCGCACAATCCGCTGCAGAAACGGCGCACACCCTGTTGGCGCCCTGTGTACAGAACCATCCACATTTCCGGTCCCAAGTTTTGCCCAGGCTTGTGCACAGTGCTGTGCACAGGTTCTTCAGCCGGTGAGGATGCGGACCAGGTTCGAGTAGTCCTCGCGAATGCGGGGCTCCTGTTCCTGCAGTTCCTTCACGCGCTTGCAGGCATGCAGCACGGTCGTATGGTCCCGTCCGCCGAAAGCACTGCCGATTTCCGGCAGGCTATGAGCCGTGAGCTCCTTGGAAAGCGCCATCGCGATCTGCCGCGGCCGCGCCAGTGACCGGTTGCGTCGCTCCGACAGCAGCTCGGACATGCGCAGCTTGAAGTAGTCCGCAACGGTCTTCTGGATGTTCTCGATGGTCACCAGGCGAGCCTGCAGGTTCAGCAGGTCACGCAGCACTTCCTTGGCGAAATCCAGGGAAATGGGCTGGCCGGTAAACCGGCTGCTGGCGATGATCCGGTGCAGGGCGCCTTCCAGTTCACGGACATTGGAGCGGATGCGCTTGGCCACGAAGAAGGCCACTTCCTCGGGCAACACCGTGCCGGCCGCCTGGGCCTTGCTGATCAGGATGGCCACGCTGGTCTCGAGTTCAGGCGGCTCGATGGCCACCGACAAACCCCAGCCAAAACGCGATTTCAGCCGTTCCTCGAGCCCCGGAATCTCCTTGGGATAACGGTCCGATGTCAGGATGATCTGCGCCTGGCCCTCGAACAACGCGTTGAAGGTGTGGAAGAACTCTTCCTGGGACTGGGTCTTGTTGGCGAAGAACTGGATGTCATCGATCAGCAGCGCCGACAGCGAACGATAGGCTGTCTTGAACTCGTTCATGGTGTTGTGGCGCAGCGCCTGAACCATGTTGTCGACGAAGCGCTCGGAATGCACATAGGCCACGCGGGCCTGTGGATCACGCTGTTTGATCACGTGACCAACGGCCTGCATCAGATGCGTCTTGCCCAACCCCGTGCCGCCATAGATGAACAAGGGGTTGTAGGCCTTGCCCGGATTCTCCGCGACCTGCATCGCCGCAGCCTTGGCGAAATGGTTGCTCTTGCCTTCGACGAAACGATCGAAGGTCGATTCCGGATTCAGTCTGGCGCCGATCTGTTGCGGCACTTCCGCCGGTCCGCGCTTGCCATTGGATTTCGGCGTCAGGGCAGGGCGCTCGGGTGGTGTTGCTTCGCTGCGCGACCCGATTTCCACCACCAGTCTCAGGCCTTCATTCTCCGTGCCGTGCAGGAGCGCATTGATCCGCGGCACGGCATTGCTCTGCACCCAGTCCACGGCAAAACGGTTTGGTGCAAGCAGACGCAGCTCACCGTTCTCGCGCACGGCCTGCAGCGGTCGCAACCAGGTGTTGACCTGCTGTTCGGGGAGCTCGTGCTCAAGACGCGTCAGGATCTGGTTCCAGAGTTCACTCATTGCTGGTGACGCGTGGGTGGCATGGCTGGCTGGGGGGAGGGCGAGTCTACCCGCCTTGACGGCCAGTGCCATAGCCAGGGGGATGGCTATGGGGTGCATCGATCAGTCCTTGTCCAGGCCCGACCCGTTCAGGCCCGCAGTTGACTTGCAGCCCGCTGCTGCGTAGGCTGCGCAGCCCCAAATTCCGACCCTGACGCAAGCGCCATGGCCACCAAACGCACCTACCAGCCGAGCAAGATCAAGCGTGTCCGCACGCACGGCTTCCGTGCCCGCATGGCCACCGCCGACGGCCGCAAGGTGCTGGCTCGCCGCCGCGCCAAGGGCCGCAAGCGCCTCATCCCCTAGGGCTTGAGGCGCGCGCCATGTCCGGCGCGAACTCCGTCCGCCAGGGCTTTGCCCGTCAACAGCGACTCCTCAAGGCCAGCGAGTTCGAGGCAGTCTACGCACGCCGCCGACGCGTGACGGATTCCTGCTTCGCCGTGAACTTCATGCCCAATGAGCTCGGCCGTGCCCGCCTTGGCCTTGCCATCGGTGCCAAGGCCGTGGGCAATGCCGTCGCCCGCAATCGCGTGAAGCGCACAGTCCGGGAATCCTTCCGCAAAGCCGCCGCCGGCCTGGCCGGAATCGATCTTGTTGTCGGTGCCCGCAATGGCGCCAAGACCGCGCATAATGCGCGGCTTCGCGAGAGTCTGGACGAGCTGTGGAAACAGGTTCAAAAGTCATGCGTCGTTTCCTGATTGCTCTAATCAGAGGCTATCAGCTCGCAATTAGTCCGCTATTGGGACAATGCTGCCGATTTCACCCCTCCTGCTCCTGCTACGCAGCGGAAGCAATTGCCCGGCACGGCCCGCTGAAAGGCGTGGCGCTGTCCGGCAGACGAATCCTCCGTTGTCACCCTTTCAATGAGGGCGGAATAGACCCCGTGCCATGAAGAACCTGCGCGCCTTCTTGTGGATCGGCCTGGCGCTGATCCTGTTTGTGAACTATCAGACCTGGCAGATCGAATTCGCTCCACGCGATGCCGCTGCGGCCAACGCTGCCCAGCAGGCGGCGGCCGCACAGCAGGCAAACGCTCCCGCGATGGCTGACGTGCCTGATGTGGGAACTGCCGCCAATGCGCCCGCCGTGGCCAATGCTGCTCCTGCCGGAGATGTCCCGGCACCTGCGGCACCAGGTGCTGCCGCGGCGGCGGATGAGACCACAGGCCCGACGGCAGCCGTCATCAATGTGCGTACCGATGTGCTGGATGTGGACGTCAGCCTGGAAGGTGGCCAGCTGGTGCGCGCCGACCTGCTGGACTATCGCGTCAAGAAGGGTGAGGACGCGGTCGTGCGCCTGCTTCGCCAGGGCGGGCCCGACAGCCAGTACCTGTTGCAGACCGGACTCAATGGCGCCAGCACCAGCGCCGAGCCGCAAAGCTACCCGACACACCATGCGCTGTTCACCAGCGACTTCACCGGCTTCCGCCTGGAGCAGGGCCTGGATGAATTGCGCCTGCCCCTGAAGTGGTCCTCGCCCGAGGGCGTCGAGGTGGTCAAGACGCTGATCTTCCGCCGCGCGTCCTATCGCGTGGACGTGCAATACGAGGTGAAGAACGGTTCCATGGCCGCATGGACCGTCGCGCCGTACGGGCAGATCCTGCATGACTTGCCCCCGTTGAAGCGCTCGTACTTCAACGTGGACAGCTACTCGTTCACCGGCCCGGCCTACTGGGACGGTACCAAGTACCAGAAGCTCAAGCTCAAGGCCGACACCGCGGCTGAATTCAACGCCGAGTATCCGGACGGTTGGCGCAACGGGTGGATCGCTGCGCTCCAGCATCACTTCGTCGTGGCCATCGTGCCGCCATCACCGGATGAGCAGCACCGCCACACACTCACGGTGAACGGCGACATGTTCCGTGTCACGGATGTGGGGCCGGGGGTAACCGTGGCCCCAGGGGCCAATGCGGAACTCAAGCAGACGCTGTTCGTCGGTCCGAAATTGCAGCACCAGCTCGAGGCGATTCACCCGGAGCTCGATCGCGCGGCCGATTTCGGCATGCTCACCTTCATTGCACAGCCGCTGTTCTGGCTGCTCGAACAGGCCCACAGGATCTTCAGCAACTGGGGCTTCGCCATCATCGCGGTGACCTTCCTGCTGAAGCTTGCCTTCTATCCGCTGTCGGAAATCGCGGGCCGCTCTGCGGCCAAGATGAAGATGCTTGCGCCGCGCATGAAGCAGCTGCAGGAAACCTACAAGGACGATCGCACCAAGCTCGGCCAGGCGACCATGGAGCTGTACAAGAAGGAGAAGATCAATCCGGCCGCCGGCTGCCTGCCGATGCTGATCCAGCTGCCGGTGTTCATGGCCTTCTACTGGGTGCTGCTCGAGAGCGTGGAGATGCGCCAGGCGCCATTCATGGGCTGGATTCACGACCTTTCATCGCGTGATCCTTTCTACATCCTGCCGGTGATCATGGCCGGTGCGATGTTCCTGCAGTACAAGATCCAGCCGCCCTCGGCTGACCCGATGCAGGCCAAGGTGTTCATGATCATGCCGTTCGTGATGTCGATCACCTTCGCGTTCTTCCCGGCTGGCCTCGTGCTGTACTGGGTGACCAACACCATCCTCACCATCCTGCAGCAGTGGAACATCAACCGGCGCATCGAGGCGGCCAGCGCCGGGCGCAACTAGACGGGCGGGGCTTGCGCGAGCGCGACACCATCGTCGCTGCGGCCACGCCACCGGGGCGCGGCGGTGTGGCGGTGGTGCGGATCTCCGGGCCGCTGGTGCCGCAGATGGCGCGGGAGCTGCTCGGTTCACTCCCGGCGCCGCGCCATGCGACGTTCGGTCGCTGGCAGGATGGCGAAGGCGCGGCCATCGACATCGGCATCGCGCTGTATTTTCCGGCACCGCAGTCATTCACTGGCGAACACGTACTCGAGCTGCAGGGCCATGGCGGCGATGTCGTCGTCGATGCACTGATCGAGCGTGCCGTGCAACTCGGCGCCCGCCGCGCCAGGGCAGGGGAGTTCAGCGAGCGCGCCTTCCTCAACGACAAGCTCGACCTGGCGCAGGCCGAAGCCATCGCCGATCTGGTCGACGCTGGCTCGCGCCGCGCCGCGCAGGCGGCGCTGCGCTCATTGCAGGGTGAATTCAGCCAGCGCGTGAACGCGACGCGCGCGGCGCTGACGGCGCTGCGCGTGTACATCGAAGCCGCCATCGACTTTCCCGAAGAAGAGATCGATTTCCTGGCCAGCGCTGAATTGCGCGAACGGCTGGAAGACGTGCAGCTGCGCATGACCCGTGTGCTGGCGGCAGCGGAGGAGGGCGTGCAGCTTGCACGCGGGCTCACCGTCGCCATCGCCGGCCGGCCCAATGCGGGCAAGAGCACCTTGATGAACCGCCTGGCCGGTCATGAGGTGGCCATCGTCACGCCGTTGCCTGGAACCACGCGCGATCTGCTGCGCGAGCGCGTGTTGATCGAAGGCATTGCCGTGGAGCTGATCGATACCGCGGGCCTGCGTGCCGAGACCGGCGATGCCATCGAAGCCGAAGGCATGCGCCGCGCGCGCCAGGCCATCGCGCGTGCCGACCTGTTGCTGTTCCTGGTGGATGCGGCCGCCGATCCAGCCTGCGCATCGTTCGCCGAAGAACGTGCGTCATTGCCCGCCGGTGTGCCGGTGACACTGGTGCTGAACAAGATCGATCTCGCATCGCCAGGCGCAAATCCGCCAGATGCCGCAGTCCCGGTGCTGGCCATTTCGGCTGCCACGGGCGAGGGTCTAGCCGAATTGGGGCGGCACATCGCTGCGCATGCGGGACAGGTGGAAGAGGGCGGCGGCGCATTGTCGGCCCGGGCACGCCATGTGGATGCATTGCGCCGCGCCGCGGGTCACCTGGATGCCGCGCATCAGCAACTGTCCCTGACGCAGGGCGAACTTGCCGCGCTGGAACTTCGCGAGGCGCAGCGCGAGCTGGGCGAAGTGGTAGGCGATGTGACCAGCGATGAACTGCTGGGGCAGATATTCAGCAACTTCTGTATCGGGAAATAGTCCAAATCCCGCGGGTATACTGCCCGGCAGTCTGATCCATGGTCTCAACAGGGGGTTCGTCATGAAGAACAGGTTTTCCACGGCGCTGGTGCTGATGGCACTGGTCGCCTTTGGAGCTGGCGAGGCGCTGGCTCAGGGTGGTCCGCCTCCCGGCGGTCCCGGTGGTGGTCCGCCGCGTGGCGGTGGTGGTGGCCGCGGTGGCTTCATCGTTTCCACGACCATGATGGTGGAGAGCAATTCCTTCCCGGATGGCGGCATCATCCCGGCGAAGAACTCGATGCAGGGCGGGGTCCAGCCGGACTTCAAGATCACCGGCATTCCGGCAGGGGCGCAGACTGTCGCGCTCATCTTCCACGACATCGAAATCGTGGCGGGCACGCCCGATCAGGACAACCTGCACTGGATGGCCTGGAACATTCCGGTCGTCAATGGCACCGCAACCCTGGAAGAAGGCAAGCTGCCTGCAGGTGCCGCCAGCGGTGGCGGGCGTGGCGGGGCCTATATGGGTCCGGGCGCGCCGGCTGCTGTTCGCTATCACCATTACGTATTCGATTTCTTCGCGCTCAACTCGACGCTCGACCTGCCCGCCACCGCGGGCCGCCCCGAGCTGATCGCGGCGATGAACGGCAAGGTAGTCGGCAAGGCTTCCTACGTCGGTCGCTACCACGGTGAGCCGGGAGCCGGTGGCGGTCGTCCCGGTGGTCCGGGCGGTGGTCCTCCCGGCGGCGGTCGTCCCGGCGGTCCTCCGGGCGGCGCTCCGCCCGCGCGCTAAAGCGCTCGGCTAGGATGGGGTCGTGATGACCCCATCCGGCTGGATCTGCCTTCACAGCGACGCACTCGACGTCGCCATCGATCCGCAGGGCGCGCAGCTTTCGATGCTGCGCGATGCCGCAGGCAATGAGCTGCTCTGGCATGGCGACCCGGCCGTATGGAAAGGCCGCGCGCCAATCCTGTTTCCGATCGTCGGCGCATTGAATGGTGGCCATTACCAGTGGTGCCGCCAGCGCTTTGCACTCCCGCGCCATGGCTTTGCGCGCGACCGCCGCTTTGCAGTCGTGGCGAGCAATGCACGCGCTGCGCTGTTCCGCCAGAGCGGCGACAGCACCACGCACGCCAGGTATCCCTTCGCGTTCGAACTCGATGTGGCGTTTGAGGTGGCCGGTGCCCGGCTGACAACCCTTGCCACGGTGCGCAATAACGGCGAGATCGCGCTGCCGGCCAGCCTCGGCTTTCATCCGGCGCTGCGCTGGCCGCTGCCCTATGGCGCGCCGCGTGCCGATCACTATCTTGAATTCGAACAGGACGAACCGGCACCGATACGCAGGCTCAATGCCGAAGGTCTGCTCACGCCAACGTTGCATGCCACGCCCATGCGCGGCCGCCGCCTGATGCTGGATGACGCGCTGTTCGTCGACGACGTCGTGATCTTCGACCAGCTGGCCAGCCGCAGCCTCACCTATGGCGCGAACAGCGGTCCGCGCATCAGGATGGAATTTCCCGATGCCACACATCTGGGCCTGTGGACCAGACCCGGCGCGGGCTTCATCTGCATCGAGCCCTGGCGTGGCGTGGCCGATCCGGTGGGTTACACGGGTGATTTCGGCGACAAGCCCGGCGTGTTCCTGGTTGAGCCCGGCGGCAGTCAGCAGCTGACGATGATCATCGAGACCTACTGACCGGCAGCCACCATGCCCAGCAGCGCATCAGCCGGCGGGCAGCTGCTGC
>CAYWDZ010000019.1:11195-23980 GCA_964456255.1 uncultured Steroidobacteraceae bacterium
GGTCCAGCATGTTGCGGCGGTTAGCTTCCCGACTGGTTATTGCGACGGCTGTGGGCGCGCTGGCAGGCGTGGCCCAGGCGGCCGATGACGCGCATGCCCAGTGGAACCAGATCGAGCGCTTCTGCTTCGACTGTCACAACACCACCGACTGGGCTGGCGGCGTGGCTTTCGATTCCATGTCCTTCGATGGCCTGGGCGGCGATGCCAAGGTGTGGGAAGCCGCGGTGCGCAAGCTGCAGACCGGCGACATGCCGCCACCCACAGCCAAGGCGCGGCCCGACAACAAGGCCGTCGCGAGCCTCATCAGTTTTCTCGAAACCAGTCTCGATGCCGCGCAGGTTGCGCCGGCGCCAGGCCGCGTGCCCCTGCGCCGCCTTACCCAGCGCGAATACGCCAATGCGGTGCGCGACCTGCTGGGCCTTGAAGTCGATGCCGCGGCATTGCTGCCCAACGACAAGCCGAAGGAAGGTTTCGACAACAACGCCGCGCACCTGCAGGTGTCGCCTTCCTATCTCGACCAGTACCTCTCGGCCGCGCGCAATGTGGCGCAGCAGGCAGTGGGTAACGTGCATGCGCTGCCGGTGAGCACGATCTACGGCCAGGTGGCCGACATGATCATCGCGCTGGGCGCCGAAGGCCTGGATGGCACCGGTTCGCAACTCATTCACAGGGAAGGCATGCCCTTCGGCACGCGCGGCGGCATCAGCTTCCTGCACGACTTTCCCGCGGCGGGCGAATACACGCTGACCATCGGCGACCTGGCATCGGGCCGGCAGATCCCGCGCATGGAATTCAACACCACCGTGATCGCACTGCTCGACGGCAAGGAGTTCTTCCGCACGGATGTCGGCGGCGAGCGGGACCAGAAGGCCATCGACAAGTTCCAGGAAACCGCCGTCGGCGAAATCAACGCGCGGCTCAGGGACATCCACTTCCATGCGCCGGCCGGTCAGCACCGCATCGCGGTCACATTCCTGATGCGCTCGAACATCGAGAGCGAGGAACGCTTTCCTTCCGCGCCACCGGAAGGTGGCGAAGTGCGCCAGGCATTCCTCTCCGCGTTGCAGGTGCGCGGGCCGCTGAAGGTGGACGCGCAGCAGGATTCGCTCTCGCGCCAGAAGATCTTCATCTGCCAGCCAACGACGGCTGCCACAGAGCATGGCTGCGCCCGGAAGATCATTGCGTCACTGGCCCAGCGCGCATTCCGGCGGCCCGTGAACGACACACTGCTGCAACCGCTCATGGGCTTCTATGACAGCGGCAGCAAGGCCGGTGGTTTCGAGGCCGGCGTGCGCGATGCGCTGGCGGCGGTGCTGGCCAGCCCGTACTTCCTCTATCGCACCGAGGGCGGCGATTCCAGCGGTGGCACGCATACGCTCACCGATGTGGAGCTGGCATCGCGCCTGTCCTTCTTCCTGTGGGGCAGCATTCCCGATGAGGAGTTGCTGGCCACGGCCATCCGTGGCGATCTGAGCAAGCCCGCGGTGCTCGACACCCAGGTGCGCCGCATGCTGGCCGATCCGAAGGCCGAGTCACTCACCACCGACTTCGGCTTCCAGTGGCTGGGCATGTCCAAGATGGACGAGATCGAGGCCGACACGCGCCAGTTCAAGAATGCCACCGGGATGCTCGACGTGCGGCCGTTCCTGAAGCGCGAGCTGGAGCTGTTCCTCGACAGCGTGCTGCGCAGCGACCAGCCGGTGACGGCACTGCTCGATGCGGACTACACCTTCCTCAATGAACCGCTGGCACAGCTTTACGGCATCAATACCGTGAAGGGCGGCCAGTTCCGTCGCGTCACGCTGAAGGATTCCGTGCGCCATGGTCTGCTGGGCAAGGGCGCGGTGCTGATGGTCACCGCGTATCCGAACCGCACCTCACCAGTGCTGCGCGGCGTGTGGATCCTCAATCGCCTCCTTGGCTCACTGCCCTACCTGCCTCCGCCGGGCGCCGGCGTCTTCAAGGATCCTCCGCGCGCCAAGCCCGCCACGCAGCGCGAACGGCTGGAACTGCACCGGCAGAATCCGACCTGCATGATGTGCCATGGGGTGATGGATCCGCTGGGCTTTGCGCTCGAGAACTTCGACACCATCGGCCAGTACCGCACGCGCGATTCAGACACGGGCGGCGCGATCGACACCGCCGGCACCCTGCCCGATGGCACGCACATCGATGGCCCGGATGACCTGCGCGCCGCGCTGATGAACCGCAAGACGCAGGTCGTGCAGACGCTGACCGAACAACTGATGATCTATGCGCTGGGCCGGCCGCTGGATTACCGCGACATGCCGGTGTTGCGGCAGATCGTGCGCAATGCCGCGACCGACAACTATCGCTTTGCGTCCATCGTGAGCCAGATCGTGAATACCGATGCATTCAGGCGGCGTGAAGCAGCCACGACGCCGATGGTGGCGGAGGCCCAATAGATGTTCCTGACGAAGAAACACCTTTCGCGCCGCACGGTGCTCAAGGGCGCCGGTGCCGCCATCGGGCTGCCGCTGCTCGACGCCATGATTCCCGCGCACACGGCGCTCGCGCAGACTGCGGCCGCACCGCGCGCGCGGCTTGGCTTCGTGTATTTCGCGCACGGGGCCGTGCAGCAGTTCTGGACACCGCCGACCACCGGCCGCAATTTCGAGTTCAGCCACATCCTGAAGCCGCTCGAATCGGTGCGCGACTACGTCACGGTGGTCTCCGGCCTGCGCAACAAGGGCGCGGAGAACAGCCCCGGCCCGCACGGCACCACTGAAATGTCCTGGTTGTCATCGCATGGCATACCGGGGCGCAATGCCACCGGCACCGCCGGCATCACGGTGGACCAGATCGCGGCCCAGCACATCGGGCAGGGCACGCCGCTGCCGTCGCTGGAGATCTGCACGGAGGCCGGCGGCTACAACTCGCTCTCCTTCCGCACACCGGTGCAGGAACTGCCGATGGAGAGCAACCCGCGCAAGGTGTTCTACAACCTCTTCGGCCAGGGCGACACCAAGGAAGACCGGCACCGCATCGTGCAGACCACCGGCAGCCTGCTCGACTACGTGCGCGAAGCCACCGCCAGCCTCAACAAGGAAATCGATGCGGCCGATCGGCGCGTGGTCAGCGACTACCTCGATTCGGTGCGCGAGATCGAACGCCGTGTGCAGAAGCTCAGGGAGAGCGAGGGCCACAGCATCGAGCTCCCCGATGCGCCGCTGGGTGCGCCGGATGATTTCACCGAACTGCTCGACGTGCAGTTCGAGCTGATGGCGCTAGCCTGGCAGACCAACCAGACGCGCATCGTCACGTACCGCATGTGCAACGAAGTGACCATGCGCGTGTACAGCTGGCTGGGCGTGAGCGAAGCCTTCCATCCGCTGTCGCATCACGGGGAGGATCCGGAGAAGATCCAGCGGCTGCTGAAGGTGCAGGTCTACCACACCGAGCGCATGCGCAAGTTCGCCGAACGCCTCAAGGGCATCCAGGACGGCGAGAACAACCTGCTCGAGAATGCCGCCATCCTGTTCGGCAGCAACATGGCCAACAGCGACATGCACGACGCCGACCCGGTTCCCTCCGCGGTGATCGGCCGCGCCGCCGGCACCATCAAGGGCAACCAGCACCTGCACTTCCCGCAGAGCACGCCGCACGCCAGCCTGTTGCTCACGCTGCTCCATCGCGTGGGCGTGCCGCAGGAATCCTTCGCCGACAGCGCCGGCGAGTTCTCCGAGGTATGAAGTGAAGCCGCGCGCCACTGCAATCCTTGCCCTGCTTGGCGCTGCATGCTTCGCGGGCAACGCGCTGGCCGAATTGCCGGCCGATGGCAGCACGCCGCTGCAGTGGGCCGTTTATCACGATGATGCCGGGGAGGTGCAGAAGCTGCTCGCCGCCGGCGCGGACGTGAAGGCCATCAATGCCTATGGCGTGAATGCAATGCAGCTGGCCGGCGAAACCGCCAATCCGGCCATCATCCGGATGCTGCTGAAGGCCGGCGCGGATGTGGAATCCCCCAACGCCGAAGGCCAGACCCCGCTGATGAGCGTGGCGCGCGCCGGCAACCTCGAAGCGGCGGCGCTGCTCATCAAGCATGGCGCCAACGTGAATGCGGCCGAGAGCTTCGGCGGCCAGACTGCGCTGATGTGGGCCGCGGCGCGCCATCACCCGGAGATGGTCGAGCTGCTGGCCGCGAAGGGCGCCGATGTGAACGCGCGCGCCATCGTGCGCAACTTCGAGCGCCACATCACCCAGGAGCAGCGCTACAAGAACTCGCACACCGGCGGGTTGACGGTGCTGCTGTATGCCATCCGCGAGAATTGCGGCGCCTGCGTCGAAGTGCTCATGAAGCATGGCGCAGACATCCTGCTGCCCGATCCCGATGGCATCGCGCCGCTGACCATCGCGATGATGAATCACAACTGGGACATCGCGAAGCAGCTGGTCGAGGCGGGTGCCGACGTGAACCAGTGGGACATCTACGGCCAGTCGCCGCTGCACGTGGCCATCGAGAACGCCTACGTGAGCCGCGCCGGCATGGGCAACCCGGGTTCCGACGGCACCTCGAACCAGACCAGTGGCACGGAGCTCGTCACCATGCTGGTGGAGCGTGGCGCGGACCCGAACCAGCAGATGTTCTTCCGTGCGCCGAAGGAATCCGGGCTGGTGTCCACCAGCGCGCGCGGCACGACGCCATTCCATCGCGCCTGCGCCTCGCACGACATCGCGCTGATCAAGTACCTGCTCGCACACGGGGCCGATGCCACGCTCAATACCGCTGCCGGTGAAACACCCATGATGGTGGCCATCGACGGGCGCGGTCCGGAGGATGACGTGATCGCGGTGCTGCGCGTGCTGCGCGAGGCCGGCGCCGACCCGAACGTGGTGCGCAAGATCCAGTACATCACGCGCGACCACGGTGGCACCGCGCTGCACGACGCCACGCGCGCGGGCAAGAGGAAGATCATGGCCGAGCTGATCAAGCTGGGCGCTGATCCGGACATCAAGGATGAAGACGGCCTCACCGCGCTCGACTACGCGATGTCGCGCGGCTGGGTTGCCTATCTCACGGTGCGGCCCGAGCCGCGCCTGGATCTGGCCAGATATCTGCGCGAGCTGGGTGCAAAGGTCGAGCTCGCGAAGACGCCCGACTGGCCGGGCGAATTCCCGCCGATCGGCCCGCCGCGCCAGCACGAATCCGAGATCTGGCCACTGTGAGTACGCGCCGGCAGTTCCTCGACGCGGGTGTGCGGCTCGCGGCCGTTGCCGGCCTCGGCGCATGGGCAGCGCCATCTTCCGCGGCCAGTGCATCAATCAAGGCCAACGAGCTGGCCCCCGGTATGTGGCTGCTGGATGGTGCGGGCTGCAATGTCGTCGCGGTGAAAGGCAGCGCGAGTTCGCTGCTGGTGGATGGTGGCTACGCGAAGAACTCGAAGGCATTGCTCGCTGCCGCGGCGAAAGCCACCGGCAACAAACAGGTGGCCACGCTGATCAACACGCACTGGCATCCGGCGCAGACCGGGTCCAATGAGGTCATCGGCGCCGCCGGCGGCACCATCGTCGCGCACGAGGTCACGCAGAAGTATCTCGCGCGGCCCATTACCTCGGTGGATTACGAGGGCCTGTATGGTCCGCTGGCAGTGGCTGGCCGGCCGACCGTTACCACGCGCACGAATGGAGCAATCAAGTTCGGTCCGCATCAGGTGGAGTACGGCTATCTTCCGGCTGCCCACACCAATGGCGATCTGTATGTGCATTTCCCGGAAGCCGACATCATCGTCGCCGGCGGTCCGGTGCAGTCGGAAAGCTGGCCGCTCCTCGACTACCGCAATGGCGCGTGGCTGGGCGGGCTGGTCAAGGCACATGAGAAGCTCGCGAAGCTCGCGACCGGCCAGACGCGCATCGTGCCGGCCAATGGCCGCGTACTCAGTGGTACCGACATCCAGGACCAGCACGCCATGTTCGCCGCCTTCCACGAACAGATGGTCGTGTGGCAGAACAAGGGCTGGGACTCCGGCGATTGCATCGCCGCGCGGCCGCTGAAGAACTTCGAAGAGCGTTATGGCGACCCTGCGCCGTTCATCCGCGGCGCCTTCCTGAGCCTGAATCTGGCCTATTCCCCGGACTGAAGCCGCGATCCGCAGCGCGGGGCGCACCGCCTTTTCCTTCCCGGGGCCGTGGGCGTATATGATCGGGCAAAACCAAAGGGGGGCTTCTGCCGTGAATCTACGCCGCACGCTCTGGATGCTGCTTGCGCTGGTCAGCGCGCCCGCATTTTCCCAGGACGCAAAATCCGTCATCGCCGAAGCATCGAAGGCCATGGGCCTCGACGGCGTGACCTCGCTCTACTACTACGGCGCAGGCGCGCAATACAGCCTGGGCCAGAACAACAACGCCAATGGTCCGTGGCCCAAGACACCGGTCAACGACTACACGCGCGCCATCGATTTCAGTGGCCCGGCCACGCGCGCCACCTGGACCACCTTTGCCTCGCCCGTCACCGGCGGTGCGGCCGTGCTGGGCAATGGCCAGCAGAGTGCCGCGGCCAATGCCGCGTGGGCACAGCAGCTGGAGATCTGGATCACGCCGTGGGGATTCATCAAGGGCGCCGAGGCCAACAGCGCAACGCTCACCACCCGCAGCATGAACGGCAAGCGCTATCGCGTGCTCACGTGGAAGGCACCGGCGCAGTCACCCGGCGGCAAGAACTACCAGCTCACCGGTTACATCAATGCCGATGGCCTGGTCGAACGCGTCGAAACGCTGCTCGACCACAATGTGTTCGGCGACATGCTGGTGCAGGCCGACTACACCTTCTGGCGCGACAACAACGGCTTCAAGTTCCCCAGCGAGATGGTGCAGAAGCGCCAGGGCTGGCCGGTGTTCGATCTGCAGGTGCTGGGCGCGTGGCCGAATCCATCGAAGATCGCTGCATTGATGGCGCCTCCGGCCCCCGCCGGTGGACAGCGCGGTGGTGGTCCACCAGGAGGCGGGCCGGCCCGCGCGGGTGGACCTCCGGCTGCTGCCGCGCCGGCACCCGCTGCCTCCGAGAAGCTGGCCGATGGCGTGTATCGCATTCGCGGCGCGTACAACTCGCTCGCGGTGGAGTTTGCCGACCATGTGGTGCTCATCGAGCCGGGCCCGCAGAGCGAGACGCGCGCCCTGCAGGGCATCGATGAAGTGAAGCGGCTGTTTCCGGGCAAGCCCATCCGCTACGGCGTACCCACGCATCACCACATCGATCACACCGGTGGCATCGCGGCCGCAGCCTCCACCGGCATGACTCTCGTCACGCCGGAAGTGAACAAGGCCTTCTTCGAGAAGGCACTCAATGCGCCGCGCACCCTGGCGCCGGATGCGCTCGTGAAGTCCGGTGTGAAGCCGAAGGTCGAGGGCTTCAAGGGCGACAAGCGCGTGTTCAGTGACGCCACGCGCACGCTCGAGATCCATGTGGTGAAGGGCCTGCCGCATGCCGACGGCATCGTGGTGGCGTGGCTGCCGAAGGAGAAGATCCTGGTGTACGCCGACATGTTCAACTATCCGCCGGCCAATGCACCGGTGCCTGATCCGCCCGTGGTCGGCACCATGGTGTTCCTGCGGACCATCGAGCGCCTGGGCTTCGATCAGCCCGGCACGCGGATCCTGTCCATCCACAACATGAATCCGGACAAGCTCGTCGAAGTGCAGGAGATCCGCGCCTCGCTCGGTTCAAACAAGCTCTAGGACCACCATGAAACACAGCAGGTCCATGGCGCGTGCCGCCGCGCTGCTCGCAATCGGCGCCATGGCCCTGGCGGCAATGGCTGCGGCGCCCGACGTGTTCACGCGCCGCGCCGCCGCGCCGCCGCCATCGGGCACCGCCAGGGTTTCGCCGGTCACCGACGCGATGCTGGTGAAGCCGCCCGATAACGACTGGCTGATGTGGCGCGGCACGCTCAACTCCTGGGGCTACAGCCCGCTGAAGCAGATCACCACGTCCAATGCGGGTCTGCTGCAGCTGGTGTGGACCCGCCCGCTGCCCGAAGGCACGCAGGAGGGCACGCCGCTGGTGCATGACGGCGTGCTGTATTTCCCGGGGCCGCGCGACATCATCCAGGCCATCGATGCCGCCACCGGCGAGATCATCTGGGAGCATCGCCGCCCGCAGCCCGAGGACATCGAGAAGTTCATCAACCAGCCGTTCATCAATCGCAACCTCGCCATCCACGGCAACCTGATCATCGATACATCGGCCGATGGTGCGCTCTACGCCATCGATGCGCGCACCGGCAAGGAGGCGTGGTCCAGCGAGGTGCTCGATTACCGGCGCGGCGTCCACCAGACCTCCGGTCCCATCGTCGCCGATGGCAAGGTGTTCTCGGGCCGGGGCTGCGAGCCCATCGCCACGGCGGCGCCCGATGACTGCGTGATCACCGCGCACGATGCGCAGACGGGCAAGGAGCTGTGGCGGCGCCGGACCATTCCGCAGACCGGTGAACCGGGCGATGCAAGCTGGGGCGATGTGCCGCAGGCTGATCGCAAACATGTCGGCACGTGGATGCCACCGAGCTACGATCCCGAGCTCAAGCTCCTGTTCATCGGCACGTCGGTGACGTCGCCGGCGCCCAAGTTCCTGCTCGGCGGCAACGACAAGCAGCACCTCTATCACAACTGCACGCTGGCCATTGATCCCGAGACCGGCAAGATCGTCTGGTACTACCAGCACCTGATCGACAACTGGGACATGGACCATCCCTTCGAGCGCATCCTGGTGGATACCGAGGTCGCGCCCGACAGATCCGAAGTCGCCTGGGCAAGCCCCGACATCAGGGCCGGCCAGACCTACAAGGTGCTCACCGGCATTCCCGGCAAGACCGGCATCGTGTACACGCTTGATCGCACCACCGGCAAGTTCCTGTGGGCGCGTCCCACGGTGTACCAGACTGTCGTCGCAAGCATCGATGGCAAGACCGGCGCCGTGAAGCAGACGCCCGAAACCCTGTTCAGCAAGAAGGGCGACAAGGGCCTGGTCTGCCCGAACGCGAATGGCGGCAAGAACTGGCCGGCTGGCGCGTACAGTCCGCTGACGAAGAGCATGTACTTCCCGCTGCAGAACACCTGCATGAATGTGGAAGTGTCCATCGCCTCGCGCAGCGAGCGCAGCGCCTATGGTGTCCGCTCCAGCGCCGAGCCGGTGCCCGGCATGACCAACATCGGCAGCATCCACGCCATCTCCACGGTCACCGGCAAGACGGACTGGAAGTTCGAGCAGCGCGCCGGAACGATGTCGCTGCTCACCACCGGTGGCGGCCTGCTGTTCGGCGGCGATGTGGCGGGCCGCTTCCGCGCCTTCGACCAGAAGAGCGGCAAGATATTGTGGGAAGTGAACCTCGGCTCACAGGTCAGCGGCTTTCCGGTGAGCTTCGGCGCCAATGGCCGGCAGTACATCGCGGTCAGTACCGGCCAGGGCGTGAACACCGGCGGGCAGCTGATGCTCACGCCCGACATCCGCGTCGGCAACACCAATGCGCTGTATGTGTTCGCATTGCCCGAAGGCGCCGAGAACGGCCGCGCCGCCGCCCGCAATACCACTTCGCCCACCACCTTCACCGCGGCCTACATTCCCACTGCGGCCACGCCACCCGCCTGCAAGGTGGAGATCGACGTGCGGGGAATACGGACCAGGACCATCCTGCCGGCAGCGGAGCGATTCACCGCGACCCAGGTCGCAGCGGGCCGCAAGCTGTACGTGGAACAGATGTGTTCCAACTGCCATGGCCCGACGATGGGCGGCGGGCCCGGCGCACCGGCGCTGAGTGACGTGGGCTTCCGGGAGAAGTGGTCCGGCCAGACGCTGCACGCCTTTCTCGATTGCGCGCGCAGCACGATGCCGCCCGGGCGCGCCGGCACACTGGCCGATGCACAGTACGTCGAGCTGATCGCCGCGATCCTGGACGCGAACGGGTACCAGTCCGGCGACAAGGCGTTGCCCGCCGACGACAAGGTCCTGTCGGAGATCGTGATGAAGTGACGGCGGCCAGCCGCTGAATCGCTCGCCCGACCGCCGCGACCCCCTCCTGAGGCCATCGCGGCGAAAGCCGCATGGCCCTGTGGCCGTTGTGTTAGCCTGCCGCTTGATCGTCGAACGTCCGTCTCGGACCGCGCGCCTCCATTAAGGCGCTCCCCGCTCGAACCGCAACGCCTGCCGATCAGGTGTCAGGACTTTCTGGTTCGCTGTATGCCGTATTCCGGCTCTCTTCGATCCACGCTTCCTGTCATTGAAGTGTCTATTTGTATTTTCAGAAGAGAGAAGAGTTACATGGCCAAGATATATGTCGGCAACCTGCCGTTTACCGCCACCGAAGATCAGGTCCGCGCACTGTTTGCAGAGCACGGCACGGTGGAATCCATCGCCCTGCCCACCGATCGCGAAACCGGTCGCCCTCGCGGCTTCGGCTTCGTCGAGATGAGCCAGGCTGACGCCTCGCGCGCCATCCAGGCCGTCAACGGCAAGGATCTCGATGGTCGTTCGCTGCGCGTGAACGAGGCGCAGGACAAGCCCCGCACCGGCGGCGGTGGTGGCCGCAGTGGCGGCGGCGGCGGTGGTCGCGGTGGCTACGGCGGTGGTGGCGGCGGCGGCGGCGGACGCTGGTAAGGCGTACGCGTGGCGAAGGTCAACTTCCGCCAACAAAAGCGGCAACGGGAGCTGGCGCGCAAGGAGCGCCAGTCCCAACGCATGGTTCGCCGCGGTGAACAGCCGCCGGAGACTGACCCCGGGCTCGTGAAGGGCCCGGCCAGTCCGCCCGGCGGCACGCAGTGATCAAACTCGCCAGCTATGGTTTGGCGACAAGGCACCGCGACCGTCTGAAGCTCGAATGCGGTACGGCAGCACCGTTGCGGGATATCTATCCGCAGCTGGCCGAGGTGCGTATCGAATTCCAGTTCGAAGACGGCACCGAGCGCGCGCCATCGGATTTGTCCTTCGCCTATTTTCCGGCAGCGCGCGCGTTCTTCCGCTACGCGTGTCCCTGCCACACCTGCAACGGCGAGTTTGATCTCACCGCGCAGGTCGCCGGGCTCGTCGAGCGTTCCGGCAACCCGCGGCGCACCAGCCGCGTCACCCTGTCCTGCACAGGGCATCGCCTTCAGGAATCCGGTGAGGATGGCAGTTGCCCGGTCAACGCGCGCATCCGCCTCACCACCGTACTCCAAGACACGGAGCAAGAGTCATGAATCAGCACGATCCGTTACTGGATCATCGCGCCCGCATGGAGCGCGCCCAGGTCGAAGCCGCCGAACGGCGCGTCCAGGCCCTCAATGATCAGCGCTCCCCCGAGAATTCGCACGATGCCCGGGTGCGTGCATGGGAACGGATGTATCAGGTACGCCTGCCCCGGGATCCCGAGCACAATGTGCTGCGGCTCGTGGCGCGGCAGACCGGCCTCGCACTGGCCGATGTGCGGGAAGTTCAGCGCATTCGGGCCCAGCCTCCGGCCGTCTGACATCTGGATTACACTTCTTCGCCAGACCTCAAGGGGGATGGGCGATGAAGAACAGGATCATCGGTTTGCCGCTGGCTGCACTGCTGCTGGCCGCGAACCTCGGCAACACCGCAACCGCGGCACAGCCTTCCACTGCTTGCGATCGTGAATGCATGCGCGGCTACATCACGCAGGTGCTGTATGCCTTCGTGAAGCGTGATGCAGGCAAGCTGCCAGTGGCCGACAACCTGCGCGTCACCGAGGACGCCGACGAGAAGAAGCTTTCGGCCACCAACGCGATGCGCTACATCACGGCGCTGCGTGGCTATCGCCAGGAATTCATCGACGAGCGCGAGGGCATCGCCGGCGCGCACGTGATGGTGGAGGAGAGCGGCGCACCAGTGATGCTGGTGGTCAGGCTCAGGATCGCGAACCAGAAGATCACCGAGATGGAGCTGGTGGCCACGCACAGCCGCAGCGAGGGGCTCATCTTCAATCTCCAGCACCTGGGCGCCGCGAGCGAAGGCATGAGCTTTGTGCCACGCCCCGAGCAGCTCAACACGCGCGAGCAGATCATCGCCGCCGCGCTGAAATATCCCGAAGGCCTGGCCAAAGCCGAAAACTTCGCCGCCGTGAACGCACCGTTCGCGGATGACGCCTACCGCTTCGAGAACGGCCAGCTGATGGCCGGGCCGGGCTGCACCTTCGCGGCCGGTTGCCAGAACATCTCCACGCAGTCGCTATCGATCTTCAAGCGCCTGGGCGCGCCGATCTACCGCATCGCTGCGGTGGATGAACGCATGGGCATCGTGTGGCTGCGCCTGGCGTGGGGCGTGCAGCGCGAAGGCGGCGACCAGCTCACCGCGTTCGAAGCCTTCAAGGTCTACGACGGCAAGCTGCATGCGGTGGAAGCCTTCATCCGCATCCTTCCCATCGAGAAGCGCGACGGCGGGTGGAAGTGAAGTAGCCGCTAGGCCGCGGTGAGGAAGATCCACACCGTGGCCGCGAAGCCAACCGCCCAGACGAGCGAGCGCAGGCCGCCCCAGCCCGCGAGGTACACCGGCACATAGAGCACGCGCGCGGCGATGAACACCATGGCCGCGGTGTTCACGCTCACCATCGGCCCGTGCACCACCTGCGCCACCAGCACCGCCGCGGCGAAGAAGGCGAAGGCCTCGAAGGAATTCTGCTGCGCGGCGTTGGCCCGCGCGCGAAACCCCTGCTGCTTGGCCAGCCAGGCGCGCGGCTCATTGTTGTCGTAGCCGGCGCCGCCGATCTTGGCCACCAGCGCCGGGATGTACGGCAGCAGCGCCGCGATGAATACGCACCAGAGGGCAATGGTCATGGGGTCTCCTG
>CAYWDZ010000020.1:0-13167 GCA_964456255.1 uncultured Steroidobacteraceae bacterium
GTAGATCTCGACCCCCAGACGCTGGAACTCGGCGTAGTTGTCGGCGAGGTCGCCCAGCTCGGTGGGGCACACGAAGGTGAAATCCGCCGGATAGAACACGATGACGGACCACTTGCCCTTCAGGTCGGCATCGGTGACGGTCACGAACTTGCCGTTGTGGTAGGCCTGCGCCGTGAAGGGCTTCAGCTGCGAATTGATCAAAGGCATATGCACAAGCTCCTTGCTTGAGAGGGTGAAAAGACCATGGGCAGGAAGGATACCCAGCCGGCGACTGCCTGAACAACCAATTGTTTTGATCAGGTCGATAGACCTGATCTATCAACCCGGCAGGATGGCCGGATTGCCCGCCTCCACGACCCAGGAGCTGCCGATGCGGCTCGGGGAATCGGCCCTGGAAGCGTCGTCGACGGTGACCAGATCGGCGCGCAGGCGTTCCGCCGACACCGTGAGGGCCAGGTAGCCGCGGCGCGAGCCATCGATCTTCTTCATGCGCGGCCCGTTGGCCAGCCACTTGTCGAGCGCGGCCTGGCCGATTGCGTTGGAGGAAATCGAGGTGGTGATGAACTCGGACGCCACCACGGGAGTTTCCGGGCGCTCGGGCACGGCGGTCACTTCGGCGACCAGGAATGCGTGGATATCCCCGGCCAGCAGCACCGGATTCTTCGCGCGCTCACGCTGCAGGGCATCGAGGAGCCGCTGGCGCGCCACCGGGTAGCCGCTCCACATGTCGGCGGCGTACTCGGGCTTGTCCGCCGAACCCTGGTTGATCTCGGTGATCGGAGTGCCCTGTGCGAGCAGAGTCCAGGGCGCGGGCGCCTGCCGCAGCCCCTGCTCGAACCAGCGTTCCTGTTCCGCGCCCAGCATCGTGCGGGAGGTATCGAGGCGTTCGGCGCATTCCGCGCCCACGCGCTGGCCGCCCAGCTGCGGCGGCCGCGGGCAGGCCTCGGGCGAACGGTACTGGCGCTGGTCCAGCAGGTGCAGCGTCGCGAGCCGGCCGAGCCGCGCCCGCGCCTGGATGTTCATGCCGCCATCGGCGCGCGGCGCCATCGAGCGCGGCACCGGCAGGTGTTCATACCAGGCCTGATATGCAGCGGCGCGGCGCGCGGGGAACGTCGCGGCGTCTTCCTGCCGGCCGGGCGTCATGCCCGCGTAGTCATTGGATACCTCGTGGTCGTCCCACACCGCGAACCACGGCGCCGCGCCATGCGCGGCCTGCAACGCGGGGTCCGACTTGTACAACGCATAGCGTTGCCGGTATTCATCGAGCGACTGCGCGACCCCACCCGTGTGGCGGCGCACGGAGTTGCCGCGCCCATTCATCTCGTAGATGTAGTCGCCCACGAACACCACCGCATGCGGCGCGGCCGCAGCCATGTGGCGCCACGCGGCATAGTGGCCGTGCTCGTAGTTCTGGCAACTGGCCACGGCGATGCGCAGCGCATCGACGCGATCGCGTGGCGCCGGCAGCGTGCGCGTGCGCCCCGTCGGGCTCACATGGTCACCGGCGATGAAGCGATACCAGTAATCGCGCGCTGGGTCGAGGCCCCGCACTTCCTGGTGCACGCTGTGCGCGAAACGCGCCTCGGCCGTGCCCGTGCCACGCTTCACGATGCGGCGGAAGTTCCCGTCGCTGGCGATCTCGTAGCGCACCGGCACATCGATCGGCGGCATGCCGCCACCGGGTTGATCGGCATGGGGCGCGAGCCGGGTCCACAGCACCACGGAACGGTCGCCGGGATAGCCTGAACCCACCCCGACAGTGAAGGGGAATTCGGGCATGGACGGCGCCGCGGCGCGCAATGCGCGCGGCAGCAACGCGATGCCGCCGGCGGCGGCGAGGCTCTTCAGCAGTTCGCGACGTTCATTCATTCTGGTCCTGCTCCGTTGACAGCAAGGCGGGCGGCATCTGCTTGCCGGGCGCCGGTGTGACGCCGAGCTGCTTCAGATCCTCCGCCAGCTTGATTGCATTTCCCTTGCCAGTGGCGAGCTGGCCGCGCGCCTGCTGGTACGCGTCGTGGGACTGCTCGATGGCGCGGCCCACGTTCATGAAGGATTGCGCGAAGTTGGTCAGCTTCTCGTACAGCTTGCGCCCGGCCTCGGCGATCTCGTCGGCCGATTCCTTGCGCTTCTGGAAGGTCCAGATGCCCTCCACCAGCTTGATCACCGCCATCAGCGTGCTGGGCGCCACCAGCACGATGCGCGCGCGATAGGCATCGGCGTACAGGTCCGGATCCTTCACGAACGCGGTGAGCAGCGCCGCTTCCACCGGCACGAACATCAGCACGAAGTCCACCGTGGCGAGTTCCGGTGAATCGGTGTAACCCTTGCCGGAAAGTGCCTTGATATGCGCGCGCAGCGAGGCCAGGTGCTCGCGCAGTTTCACTTCCTTGTCGGCCTCATCGGTGGCCGCGCAGTACTCCGTCCAGGCCTTGTTGGAGACCTTCGAATCCACCACCAGCTGGCGCGATTCGGGCAGGGTGATCACCGCATCGGGCCTGAGCAACTCGCCCTTGCGGCCACCGATGCTCACCTGCAGGTCGTACTCATGGCCCTTGCGCAGGCCGGAGTCCTCGAGAATCTTCTCCAGGATGGTCTCGCCCCAGTCACCGGTGGACTTCGACGTGACCGTGAGCGCATTGGCGAGCCGCTGGGCCTGCGCCGACATGGCCTGGTTCATCGTGGTCAGGTGCTCGATCTGCGCCTTGAGCGTGCCACGCTCCTGGGCATCGGCCGCGTAGATGTGGTCGACGCGCTTGCGGAATTCGGCCAGCTGTTCCTTGAACGGCGTGACCACCGCGCCCACTTCCTTCTGGTTGCGCTCGCTGAGCGCGCGCCCGCTCTCCTCCATGAGCTTCGACGCGGCAGCCAGCACGCTCTTCTCGAAGTGCTGCGTCTGTTCGCGGATCCACTGTTCCTGCTTGGCGAGTTCGCCGCGCGAGGCGTCGCGTTCAGCCTGCAATTGCGCCTGCGCATGCTCCAGCGAGGCCGTGAGCCGGCTGCGCTCCTGCAGCAGCTCCTCGATGCGCGACTGCAATGGATTCTTCCGCATCAGCAGCGCGAGCGTGACGCCCA
Organism: uncultured Steroidobacteraceae bacterium; assembly: GCA_964456255.1. Taxonomy (GTDB): domain Bacteria; phylum Pseudomonadota; class Gammaproteobacteria; order Steroidobacterales; family Steroidobacteraceae; genus ZC4RG30. Next base: position 3,073 of record CAYWDZ010000020.1, read on the forward strand.
GCAGTGCGAGCGCGAGAACCGAAACAGCGATCAGGGCGGATGTCATGGCCGGCTATGCTGCGCGAAATCCGCGCGCGCGGCTAGCCGCGATTCAGAACGCCCAGCGCAGCTCCAGCGACAGGCTGTCTTCCTTCCGGCGTGGGGCTTCACCGATGAGCGGGCGCGCATCGCGGCGGCTGTCCACCCGCAGGGCTTCGGTCACCAGTGTCAGGGAATGTGGCAGCGGCAGGCTGTAGGCCAGTGCCCACGCATGGCCGCTTTCGCCGTTCGGATCAGGCAGCGGCATGATGTCGCGGTCGGTGGTCTTGAACCAGTCATAGCGCAGCGTCGCACTGCCCGGCCCGAGGGCATGACTGCCGAGCAGATACCAGGACGCAAAGCGCGCGTGCACGCCATTCGGGCCCATGAACGTGCCACCGTGCATGCCCTGGGCGAGCAATTGCGTATCGGCCGGCAGCTTCAGGCTGATGCCCACATGATCGAACCTCGTGCGCCAGCCGTACTGACGGTGCGTGATCTGCAACGGATCGGCGCGGTTGTCGTAGTGCATCGCCTCGATGTCGAGCACGCCTTCGAAGGCATAGCCCACGCCCGCGTACCAGCCAGGCCGGTGGTCCAGCTCGCGGAACACATGCACGTTGCGCGTCTGCACCTGGATGGGACCGCCGGGCTGGTACACCGGCAGGTCGGGCAGGCGCAGCTTCTGGAACAGGCCGGTGACGCGGCCCGACACATCCCAGCCACGCCAGGAGATTTCAGTTCCCGACGGATCATTGGCACCGAACACCGCCATGCGCAGCGTGAAGGTGTGCGGCACATTCAGCAGCGCCCCGCGCCACTGCTGGGTGAATTCCACCCCGATGGTGCGCACTTCCTGCGCGATCCAGTTGTTGATGGCCGAACTGGAAATGGTGCGTATCGGGTTCCAGCCAACCTGGTCATAGCCGACTTCCAGGCTGGTCAGCGGAAAGAACGCCCCCAGCCTGGCGCGCGAGCGCCACGGGCTGGTGGGCACGGGGTTCCAGCCCAGCCAGGCCTCCTGCACATCGAGCACGCTGTTGCGCTGGGAGTCGGCATCGACCACCAGCGTGCCCACGAAATCACCCGCCAGCGCCGCCTCAGCGCTCAGCACCACGCGCCCCGTTGGCACATCGAGCCCAAAGGGCGATTTGTCGAGGCTCTCGGTGAAGTCATCGGAGCGTGCATGGTCCGCGGCGGTGCCGACGGTCGCGAGACCACGCAGGTTTGCAGCCGCGGCAGAGATTGCGGACCAGTACAGGATGAGCCCCAGCGGCATGAGCAGAGCACGGCGCATGAGGTTCTTTTTAGGCCGCGAGGCGCCGGATGGCTGTGACCGACTGCCCATCTGCGCCCAGTGACGGCAGAATAGGGTCACCCTCCAGATGAAGAAGAGGTGTGGCGTGCGGATCATCGCGGTCTCGAACATCAAGGGCGGCGTGGGCAAGACGACCACCGCCGTGAATCTGGCCTACCTCAGTGCGCGCGGCGGTGCGCGCACCGTGCTGTGGGACCTGGACTCCCAGGGCGCCGCCAGCTGGATCCTGCAGGCCGAAGAAAAGCGCCGCACCACCGTGCGCCAGCTGCTGGATCGCAAGCGCGATCTCGACGAGATCGTCATCGATACCGAATACGAAAACCTGCACGTCATCCCCGCGGACTTCTCGTACCGCAAGTTCGACGCGAAACTCGCCGAGCGCAGCAACCCTACCAAGCGCCTGATGCGCATGGCACGTCCACTGGACGAGCACTACGACACGCTGTTCATGGATTGCCCGCCGGGCATCACGGTGCTCTCCGAGAGCGTGCTGCGCGCCGCCGATGCACTGGTGGTGCCATTGCTGCCCACGCCGCTGTCGGTGCGCATGCTCGAGCAACTGGTGGATTTCATCGAGACCAGGGAGTGGGCGGACTTCAAGCTGATGCCCTTCTTCTCGATGGTGGACCGGCGCAAGTCGCTGCACCACGAGATCATCGAGGAAGTGCGCAAGCGTTTCCGCCAGGTGCTGCCCACCGAGATCCCCTACTCCAGCGAGATCGAACGCATGTCGCTGCGCCGCGCGCCGCTGAATTCCTACGCGCACGCCAGCGAACAGGCGCTCGCGTATGAAACGCTGTGGGGTGAAGTGAAGCGGCGGATGCGGCGCTAGGCCAACAGCCGAACGAACATCCAGTAGCTGGCGAGCACCCCCACCGCGTAGCCGGCCACGCGCTGCGCGCCGAGGTGCACCAGTTGCGCGCTCAAGCGCCGCACCAGCGCGAACAGCAGCAGCACGGGTGCCGCGAACAGCACCTGGCCCGTTTCGATCCCCAGATTGAACGCCAGCAATGCCGTCACCAGGCCCTGCTGCGGCAAGCCAACATCATGCAGCACGGCCGCGAAGCCCAGTCCATGCAGCAGGCCGAAGCTCGAGGCGATGGCGGTGGGATGGCGCCAGGTGAGCGTGTCACGCGGACCTTTGGCGATTTCCACCGCGAGCAGGATGATGCTCAGCGCGATGACCGCTTCGATCGCGCGCAGCGGCAATTGCAGGATTCCCAGGGCGGCGAGCGCCAGCGTGACCGAATGCGCCACGGTGAATCCGGTCACCGTGGCCAGCACGCGCCGCGGTGTGCGCGCAATGAAGATGAGCCCGGCGATGAACAGCAGGTGATCGGCGCCACGCCACACGTGTTCCACACCGAGCCGCAGGAACTCCGTGAACACATTGCGGTGTGCGCGCGGCGCGGGAACCAGCAACTCGTGCTGCCCCGGTTGCAGCAGCACGGTGGCCGTTTCCTGGTTGTCACCAATCTGCAGGCGCGCAATGGTCGCGAGCGAGGGCGCGGAGGAAGGAAAGCGGATCGCAATCCTCCTGCCGGCCAGCCCGCCATCGCAATGCCAGCGCGTCTCGTGCCAGTGGCCAAGCTCATCGGACCACGCGCGCGTGGCCTGCTGGCTGGCGCATTGCGCGGGCACTTCGAGCGTGGGCGCCAGCGAGGCATCCAGATTGGGCTGGATCTTCCAGCGCAGCAGCGCGTTGCCGGCGGCGTCTTCGCTGACCTGCACGGTCAGCGGCCGGTTGTCGTCGGCATGCGCTGCCAGCGGCAGCGCAACCAGCAACCACAGCAGTGCCTTCATTGCGGCAGATCCGTGACGATGCGGTAGTGGCCCAGCATGCGTTCGAGCGCCGCGCGCTCGGCCGCGTTGCGCTGGGCCTGCAGTGCGTCTTCAGTGAGGCGCGGGCCGAGTTCCTCGATCGTGGGCACATGTCCCGGCACATGTTCGGTCACATAGACCAGGTGCCAGCCGTGTTCGGATTGCAGCGGACCCTGCCACTGCCCCGGCTCAAGCCTGAACAGCGCGCGCGCGAACTCCGCGCCGAACTTCGCAGCGACATCGGCGGTGTCCACATCGCGGTTGAAGGTTTCGTAGAGAAAGCGCTCGCCATGCGCGGCCGCTGCGGAGGGTGGAGTCCTGGCGGCGCGCAGCCGCGCGAGCTCCGCCTGCGCGTCCTTCTGCGCTGCAAGGAATACATGCGCGAAGCTCACCGTCTCGTCGCGGCGGTATTGCTCACGGTTCCTGGCGTAGTAGTCCTGCAGCGCGGCATCCGTGAGTTCGTGACCGGTGGCTGTTTCGTCACCGAGCAACTCGCGCATCTGCTGGATGATGCGCTGGCGGATCAGCGGGTCCGCGCGGTCGAGGCCAATGGAGAGACCTTCGCGGTACAGCGCCTCGTCCTCGGCCACGCTTCGCAGCAACACGGCGCGCGCTGCGGGCGACAGCGACTTGTAGTACGCCTCGAACTGGCCGCGATCACTGATGCGCGCGCGGGCCAGCAGGTATTCGGTGAGCTGTGGCCGGTCGATGGTGATGGTGCGCTGATCGCCACGGCCCGGCCACAGCGCGGTGACGGCGAAGATGACCGCGCCGGCCAGCAGGAAATGAACCAGGGGCTCGCGCGCCCAGGAACGCGACATCAGGGCGTGTAGTAGATGGGTGAAGTCCAGGCCCGTTCCTGCAGCCACAGCTTCGCATCGGCTGGCTGCGCCACACCATTGCGCGCGGCCAGGTACGTGTCCCAGCGCGGTGTCGGAATTTCCAGCACGCGCGCGTAGTAGATGGCCTGCGCGGTGGCGTCGAAGTCCGGATCGGTCCAGGTCCCGGTCAACTCCGCCGCGCCGATGGTGTTGGTCCAGGTAGCCTTCGCGACATCGACCGTGTTGCCCACGGGTTGCAGGCGACCGGTCCTGGCATCCTGCGTGCGGCCTTCGGACCAGGCCACGTCGTAGATCTTTTCGTGCGAGCCCTTCGCATCGCGCCACAGCTTGATGATCTGGATGCGATCCAGGTTGCCGGAGAGCGGATCCTTCGCAGCCTGGAACACGAAGCTCGGCGCCGCCCCGTTGCGATCGGCGGCATGCAGATTGCCGCCCATGGGCACGCCCCACGCACGCGCCTTCCTGTCCCAGTCCGCGGTGGCCAGCAGGTCACCGGGCTTGCTCCAGCCGCCAAAGATGCGCACGCGGATGCGCGTGCCGGAGGTGGCGAAGGATTCACGCCGGCGCAGCGCATCGAAGATGGCCTCGCGCGTGTTCACCGGCGCCCACACGCCGGTGATCCCCGAGGCGCTGAGGGTAGTCAGCTTCGCGCCGAGGAAGGCATCGATCTCCTGGATGATCTGCTGCGGATTGCGCTGCAGGTCGTGCAGGCCATGGCCGCCGGGGAAGTTGTCCTCCTCGCTGGCCGAGACGCCGGAATGAAAGTCGCTCGCGCCAACGAAGCCCAGCTCGAAAGGATTCACGCCCACCTTCTGCGCGAGCTCGAGGCCGCGCAGCAATGCCGGGCGCAGATAGCTGCCTGCCAGCTGCGCGGGCACGGTGCTGAGGTCTGCGGCACCCGGCACGCGCGCCGCGGTGCCACCCATCAGTTCGAAATCCGCGAATTCATCGTCGGGTGAAATTTCCGGCCGCGTTTCGCTGGTGCCCTTGGCCTGCGTGATCTCCACCAATGGTTCGTTGGCTGCGCGGCGGCGGGCATAGTCCGCATCGATGGGCTTGCCCCAGGTGTCGGTCAACGCGAACTGCATGCCGTTGCTGAGGTTGCTGTTGTGCGGAATCATCAGCGAGTCGATGCCGTTCGCGCGATTCGCCTCGGCATACGACCACAGCGCCTCCGCATGCAGCGAATCCGTCGCGCCGAACGGCATCGCCGGATACTTCGGGCCGCGGAAGATCACATTGCGATGCATCTGCCCGCGCGTGGTGCCGCGGAAGGATGCGGAGTATTCGAACGCCACGAAGGTGGTGAACCTGCCCGGTTCGTAGTTGCGCTCGGCCGCGGCGATCTCCTCCTGCCAGTTGCTTTGCACCAGCGCCGGATTGGACAGCCCCGGCATGCTCTCGCCGTAGATGCCGCCGATGGTGCGGTTCATGAACTCGCGCATGTCCGCGCCGCCATCATTGTCGTAGAGCCGTTGCCAGTCGTTGCCCAGCAACGTGATCTTGCCCGTCTTGGCCAGGCGCACATTGCCCAGATATTCGGCGTGATCGGTCACGGCGAGGAAATCCAGCGGCTGTTTGCGCTTCAGCGGTTTGCCGAAGTAATCGACCGCCTCGCCTTTGGCGAACCTGTACGACTCGTCGGGCGTGATCTGCGTCTGCACCGTGGCCGCATCCAGCGAATACGCGGTGTGCAGGTGCAGGTCGCCGAAGTACACATGCATCTCGCCATCGGGCTTGGGAGCCGCAGCCGCAGTGCGGGCGATTTCAGAACGATTGCCGCCGGGGTTGGAACAGGCGGACAACCCGAGCAGTGCAGCGCTCGCGAGCGCCGCCGCGAAATGCAGGAAGAAGCCCGCACGGGCCTGACGAGGCTGTTTCATCTGCTGCTCTCTCGGGGCCGCATGCCCCACCCCCCATGTCCAGGGCGAGTGTGGTCGCGGAAAGGGACATAAGTCCAGCGCCCACACCCGGCGGGAAAGCCGATCCTGAACAAGTCGCAATGCCAGGAGCGACGCGTCTGTGGCATTCTGGAATCACAAACTTCGGGGACTTCAGATGCTCAATTGCGCTTCCAGGGATCGGTGTGCATTTCCCGCCATTGCGGGCCTGCTTCTCGGTGCAGTTCTCCTGTCAGCTTGCGGCAGCGGCCAGCGCTACCGCATCGGGGGCACAGTTGCAGGTCTGTCGGGTGCCGGCCTGGTGCTTTCGATCAACGGCACCGACCGCCTCCCCATCCCGGCCAATGGCGCATTCGAGTTTTCCCGACAGCTCGCCGACGGAGCCGACTACCACGTCTGGGTGGAGTTGCACCCGGTGGGTCAGGGTTGTGAGGTGACCGGGGGCGCCGGAACCGTGGCCGCCGCCGATGTGACCGGCATTGTGGTGACCTGCTCGGACGCCGGGCCGCTTGCGCTGGTATCCAGCGACCCTGCCTACGCGGCAGTGCAGGTCGCACGCACAGTCAGGCCGGTCCTGAGGTTCTCTGCCCCGTTGAGTGGTGCGACCGTGGTGCCCGGGGTCCTGTCGCTGCAGGGCGCGGCGCAGAATCATCCTGTCGGCTTCAGCAGCAACGGTGACACCCTGCAGGTCTTGCCGCCTGGCAAGCTGCTGCCCCTGACCGACTACACGCTCACCGTGAGCACGAGCTTGCGTGGCGATCATGGCGAACAATTGCCAGGCCCGGCGACAACTGTCTTTACCACCCGCGACGGCGCGTGGCAGGCGCCGCAAGTGCGTTCCGACACCAGCGCCCCGGCAGCCAACATGCCGCGCGTGGCCATGGATGCTGCTGGCCACGCGGTTGCGGTATGGATCGAGGCCGGCGGTGCCGGCCACCTGGAGACCAGCAGCTACAGCCCTGGAACCGGCTGGAGCACGCCAGCCGAGCTCGGCAACATCGCCTCGACCCGTGACCTGCTGATGAACGCCAACGGCGACGGCATGGCGGTGTGGGAAGAGATCAGTGACGCGAGTTGCAGCAACGATGAAGACTGCTCGCGCTTCACCGTGAAGGTGCGCCGCTACTTTCCCGACGTCGGATGGAGCAAGTCCACGAGTCTTGCCAGCGAGGTGTCATCCGGGGTCATGCATCCGCGTCTGGCACTGAACGCGGCCGGCAACGCCGTTGCCATCTGGTCGGAGCGCAACGGCGCGCACCGGAACATCCGGGTGAGCCGCTTCACCCCCAGGGATGGCTGGCACAAGATCGAACAACTCACCAACAACGCGAACAATGCGCAGGATCCGGATGTTGCGCTGGATGACGACGGCAACGCCATGGCGGTGTGGACGCAATTCGAAGGCCAGAGAGCCAATGTCTACGCCAGCCGCTACACACCGGCAGGCGGCTGGAGCGCGCCCGTCCTGATAGAACATCAGGACTCCGGCAGCGCATGGCGCACCTGGATAGACATCGACAGGGATGGCAACGCCATCGCGTTGTGGCTGCAGAGCGATGGCATCCGCTACAGCGCGTGGTCCAATCGCCATACACCCAATGCGGGATGGGGCACGGCGCAGGCGATCGAGAGCAGCGATGCCGGCGACGTCGTCGGAATCGACATGGCGATGGATGCACAGGGCAACGCCGTGGTCGCCTGGGAGGAATTCGATCGCGCGTTGAGCGGTGCGCATACCAACGTATGGGCAAACCGCTACTTCGCCAATAGCGGGTGGGGCGTGGCCGAGCTGCTGGAGATCGATGACGCCGGCAGCGCAACCTTCCCGCAGATTGCGATGGATGCGGCCGGCAATGCGCTGGTGGTGTGGTCCCAGAACGATGGCACGCGCTACAACATCTGGTCGAGGCGCATGCCTGCCGGTGGCAACTGGAGCCCACCGGCGCTGATCGAGACCGAAGATGCCGGCAATGCCTTTATCGGTGAACTCGCCATTGGCGGGGGCGGCGACGCCATAGCCGTCTGGGAGCAGCACGATGGTTCGCGCTTTCGCATTCGGTCCGCAGCGTTCGAGTAGACGGGCGATCTGCGCCCGCCAGCTTGATCAGCGCCCGAACGCCAGCCCGCCCGCGCGCGGGCTGGGAGGCGGCGCGGGCTTTCCCGTCACCGGGTTCACGTAGTGAAACGGCTCGGCGTAATAGCTGGGATACGCGAGGTAGATCACGGTGGGCGGCAGATCCGGATACGGCGCGAACTTTTCCGGGAAGGTATTGGTGGTGACCTGGTCCACCCAGCCCTGCCGGTAGCCGGAATACATGTTGAACGGGGCGTGGAGCTTCTTGAGCTTCCACACTCCGTTCTCCTTTATATAGTCGTCTTCGTAGTACACGTGGCCCCAGCCACCAGAGCTCATCACGAAGGCGATGCAGCGTGCCTCGCCGGTGACGCCATCGTCATGCACGGTGGGCAGGCACTGGAACTGCTGGTGATCGATGAGCGAGCCGTTCTTCGGGCCGATCGGCCCGCCACCGCCCATGCCGATGTTCATGTACTCGAACACGCGGGCCTTGCCCAGGAACACGCCCTTGCCGCCGATCTCGAGCGTGGCGTCGTCGGCGAACAGGTCCGAGATCGAACGCCACTGCCCCTTGTCGACGTAGTAACCGTAGGCGTTCTGCACGATCTCGATGTCGGTGAGATCCTGCAGCCGGGTGATGCGGTCACCGAGCGCGTTGAGCTGCTGCTCCAGGTTCCTGAGGGAAGCATCGGCGGCCATCGAGACCTGGGCACACAGTGCCGCCAGTACCAGTGCCCCCGCTTTCAGCCATCGATGCATGCGCCGGATGTTACACCCGTCGGTGCGGCCCGCACGATAGAATCCCTGCCCTCATGCCGGCCGATGCCCTGATCCGCGACGTTTCCGATACCGCCCTCTGGGTGGCGCAGTACCGGGCCGAGGAATCGGCGCGCCCCGACGCAATGTTCCGCGACCCGCTGGCCAAGCTGCTGGTGGGCGAACGCGGCCCGCAGATTGCCCGCGACTTCGGCAAGGCCGGGGCCTACACCGCATGGACCCTGATCACGCGCACCGTGGTCATCGACGAGTACATCCAGCGCGGCATAGCCGACGGCGTGGATGCGGTGCTGAACCTGGGCGCGGGTCTCGACACCCGGCCCTACCGCATGGACCTGCCCGCCACACTGCAGTGGGTCGAGGCGGATTTCCCGAACATCATCGCTTACATGAACGAGAAGCTGGCGGCGCACACACCGCGCTGCCGGCTGCAGCGTGTCGCGGTGGATCTGTCCGACGCCGCCGCGCGCAGGAAGTTTCTGGCCGAGGTGCTGCCCGATGCGAAGAAGGTGCTGGTGATCACCGAGGGCGTCATTGTCTATCTCACCGAGCAGCAGGTGGGCGAGTTGGCCGACGACCTGCGCAAGCAGCCGCGCTTCGCCTTCTGGATCAGCGAGTACTTTGATCCGGTCGCCTATCCCTACATCCGCGCCGCCGCGCGCCGCCGCCAGATGGTCAATGCGCCATTCCGGTTCCTGCCCGCCGACTGGCTCGGGTTCTTCGCGCAGCACGGCTGGCAGAAGCAGGATCTGCGTTTCGGCAGCGAAGTGGCCATCCGCTTCAAGCGCCGTCCGCCGATGCCGTGGTGGGCAATGATCGCGATGCGCCTCATGAGCAGGAAGAAGCGCATGCAGGGGATGCGCGCGGCCGGATATCAGCTGCTGGTGCCGGGTTAGATACCGAGGGCCAGACGCAGCCCGTCGTCGACCGCGCGCATGACATCGGCGGGCAGTGCACGGACTCGCTGAGTGAGCACACCACGGTCGAGCGCGAGATTGGATGTAACCACCGCGACTACAACTGCAGCGATGCGACCAAGAGCTCACCACGCTTCATCTGTGAGTAGCGCCCTTTGCGCCCCAGCCAAGGCCGGATCAGGACGAACCGGCTCCTTCCCGTGCACCGCATTCAGACGCGCCGTGACGGCGGCTGCACCACGCTCGCTCAGATAGGCCGCAAGCGCATCTGAGTAGAGTTGGCTGCGGGAAATGCCGAGCTGCCGGGCCAGATGTTCGCCAGCCTGAAACACCCCGTCCGGCACCGAGATCGCAATCTTCATGGGCTGCTCGCTCGACTACTTCGCGCGCCGCACCGTCACGGCCTTGTCCGAGCGCTTCACCT
>CAYWDZ010000020.1:13267-15119 GCA_964456255.1 uncultured Steroidobacteraceae bacterium
TCGCTCGACTACTTCGCGCGCCGCACCGTCACGGCCTTGTCCGAGCGCTTCACCTCGAAGTGCTGCGAGGCATCCAGCAGATCGCTGAGCTTGGAGTAGCCGTAGTTGCGCGAATCGAAGTCGGGCTCCTTCTTGGTGAGCAGGCTGCCCACCACACCCAGATGGGCCCAGCCGTTGTCATCCGAGGCCGCGTCCACCACGCCACCGACCAGATCGACAAACGCGCGGTCGCGATCCAGCTCCGCCGCAGCCTTGCGCCGCGGCGTCTGGCCTTCCACCTGGGTGAACACCTCGGTGTAGATGAACCGGTCGCAGGCCGCGACGAATGGCCGCGGCGTCTTCTTCTCGCCGAAGCCATACACGCGCTTGCCGGATTCCTTCAGGCGCGAGGCCAGCCGCGTGAAGTCGCTGTCGCTGGAGACCAGGCAGAAGCCATCCAGGTTTCCCGAATACAGCAGGTCCATCGCATCGATGATCATCGAGCTGTCGGTGGCGTTCTTGCCCCGGGTGTACGCAAACTGCTGCATCGGCTGGATGGAGTACTCCAGCAGCACCGCCTTCCACGAACCCAGGTTCGGCGCCGTCCAGTCGCCATAGATGCGGCGCACCGTGGCGCGGCCGAGCTTGGCCACCTCATCGATCAGGCCCTTCACGATGGCCGGGTTGGCGTTGTCCGCGTCGATGAGGATGGCGAGCGCGTCGCCGGATTGTTCCTGTTCTGACATGGGCTCAGGGTAGCAGCTTGAGCGCGGCTACCGCAGTTTCTCCGTCTCGCCATCCACCTTCACGTACGGCCGCAGCTTCAGCAGCGACTTCGCGCCAATACCCTTCACGTCGACGAGTTGATCGACGGATTGATAGGGCCGCCCCGCGACGATCAGCTTCGCCAGCTCCGGGCCGACGCCGGGAACTGTCTCCAGCTCGGTGAGCGTGCAGGTATTGATGTTGACACGGATAGAGCCTTCGGTGGGCGGTCCGGGCTGGCAGGAGATGGTGCCCATGCCGATCATCGCCATGAAGATACCGGCGAAGAACTTGCTGCGCAGCGCAGGGGCGAGGTTCATGATTGCGATCCTAACAGTCATCCCGGGGGCCAGAGATGAATCGTTTTGAAAGGGCCGTGTACCAGTGCATGGAGCCCACGCGCGCGCTGCTCGCGAAGACCACCAACCCCCTGCATCGGGCCATCCTGCTGAATTTCTGGCGCCACGTGCACCTGGAAGGCTCGGGCCAGTACGACCGCATCGTGGCCTCGGACATGACCGTCGATCATCCCGTGTATCGCGTGGCCTGGGGTGCGAACCCCGCGGTGATCGAAGGCAAGCAGGGCGTGGTCGGCTTCTACAACGCAGTCGGCAACACCGTACTGTGGAATTCCGATGACCTCATCGCCGTGGCCGACTGGGGTGTGGCCGATGAGCTCACCTTCCACATCCTGGCGCAGGGCGAGATTCTCCGGCTGCTCGGCTATGACGTGCCCGACGCCAACAAGCTCTACCACACCGCCAGCCGCCAGGCGTTCATCTGGCCCTACGACAAGAACGCGCGGCTCGCCGGCGAGCACCTGTACGAAGACAAGACGAGCCTGGTCCTTGAAGAGGTGGATCCTGCCGAGGCGATCACGCCGGCGCGCGTGCGCGAGATCCATCGCGAGTGCCTGGCGAAGCTCGAGGCCGAGCGGGGTGAGGATTTCTGGGTGCTGAAGTAGCCCGCGTCTTCAGCGAATCATCGCCAGGATCGTCCCGGTGACGCCAATCAGCACGGTCATCAGCGCGCCCAGCTTGATGACGATGCGGGATTCCATGCTGTCGAACTTCAGGGCCAGCTGCGCGTCCTGCACGCCGAACCTCGC
>CAYWDZ010000020.1:15219-17682 GCA_964456255.1 uncultured Steroidobacteraceae bacterium
GCGTCGAACTTCGCGTCCATCTGCTTCTCGTAGGCTTCGAACCTCGCGTCCATACGCTTCTCAGCAGCGTCGAACTTCACGTCCATGCGCTTCTCCATCGCGTCGAAGCGCACATCCACGGCATCGAACCGCGCATCCATGACAGCGAAGCGGGCCTCCACGGCATCGAACCGTCCCAACATCTCCTGCTTGAGTTGCTGCAGATCCTGTTTGGTGGCGAGAGTGGAGGTCATGTCCTTCTCGAGCGCTTCGGCCACGCGCCGGGCGGCTGGCTGAGGGACATTAGCCTCTATCAGCGCTTCGTAGATGGCAAGGACAGTTTCCACGTGCGCAGCATCTGCGGTGACGTGAGCGCCTGCAAGTCGACAATCTGTCGCGTCTGCCGCGATTCTCGCAGTCGACAATGGCTAGCGATCCATCCGCTCCGCGGTCACCCGCTTCAACGCGCCATCATTGTCAACCGTCACCGCCATCTGCATCGGCTGGCAGCACACCTGGCAGTCTTCGACATAGCTCTGTGAACCGGCGGACAGATCCAGCCGCAAGGTGATCACTTCACCGCAATACGGGCAGGCCACATCGACAAAGGGCTCGAGCCCGTCGGCGCCAGATGCGCCCGGTTCGATCACGGGCTCGAGCCCATACAACAGATCGATCGCGGTGGGCTTGCCGGCCATGCTGTGTGCCGCGCCGCTAGCGCCTGGGCCGCGCACCCAGCAGCCGCGCCGGCAGCAGGAAGATCGCGCGCAGCAGTTCGAACAGGCCTTCGAACGCAATGCCCACCAGCCGGAACGGCAGGCTGATGAGCCACAGAATGGGCCAGACGAGCAGCGCCAGCAGTGCCAGCGGCCAGCACAGCACGAACAGCACCAACCACAGCAGCAGCTTCAGCATGCGCGCCTCTTCAAGAGGCCGCGCGGCGCGGCGCCACCGGCAGCTTCCAGTGTGGCCGCACGAAGTGGCAGGTGTAGCCATTCGGGATGCGCTCCAGGTAATCCTGGTGCTCAGGCTCGGCCTCCCAGAAATCCCCCGCGGGCTTGAGCTCAGTGACTACCTTTCCCGGCCAGAGCTTCGCGGCATCCACATCCTCGATCGTGTCTGCCGCGATCTGCCTCTGCTCATCGCTGGTGTAGTAGATGCCCGAGCGGTAGCTCGTGCCGATGTCATTGCCCTGGCGGTTCATCGTCGTCGGGTCGTGGATCTGGAAGAAGAACTCCAGCAGCGTACGGAAGCTGAGCACGGAAGGATCGAAGATGATCTCGACCGCCTCGGCATGCGTGCCATGGTTGCGATAAGTGGCGTTCTTCACGTCACCGCCCGAGTAGCCCACGCGCGTGGAAATAACCCCGGGCCGATAGCGCAGCAGCGCCTGCATGCCCCAGAAGCAGCCGCCGGCCAGGATCGCGCGCTCCGTCTTCATGTCGGCTCCTTCACCTGGTCCAGGTAATCGCCATAGCCCTCTTCCACCATGCGCTCGCGCGGCACGAACCGCAACGAAGCCGAGTTGATGCAGTAGCGCAGGCCGCCGCGATCGCGCGGGCCATCGGTGAACACATGGCCCAGGTGGCTGTCGCCATGCGTGGAGCGCACCTCGGTGCGATGCCTGCCGAGGCTGTCGTCCGGCAGTTCCTTGATGTGCTTCGGCTCGATGGGCCGCGTGAAGCTCGGCCAGCCGCAGCCGGACTCATATTTATCCGTCGAGGCGAACAGCGGCTCGCCCGAGACGATGTCCACGAACAGGCCGGCGCGCTTTTCGTGCAGCAGCGCGCCGGTGCCCGGGTATTCGGTGCCGGCTTCCTGGGTGATGTGGTACTGCTCCGGTGTCAGGGCAGCAATGGCTTCAGGGCGCTTGGAATAGGTCGGCATGGGAACACCTCGCTGGAGGGCATAGTCTAACTGGGGTCCGGTTTGGTGATTTCCATTACGTCCGGGACGGCCGATTCATTACAAGCCATGGAGGTGCCCGATGGACGAGCCGATGCCCTCACCCACCGAGATCGCGCTGTTCAAGGTGACGCCGAAGGTGATCTCGGTGCTGGATTACTCCAAGGGGTTCGGGCATGCGGATCTGGTGGAGTGCCAGCAGCCCTAGCCCATCCGGCTCGTCTTACGCGCGTTCCTGGCCATCGTGATTCTCGCCATGGCTTCGGAGAACTTGTTCCCGCCTTCGCCCGCCTGAGTCTTCTTCGCGACTTCCATGAGGCGCTCGGCCTGGGTCTTCGCCTTCACTGCTTGCTTTGTCTTCTTTGCCTTGGCCATCGTGGCTTCCCTTTGACTGTTGAGTGGAGGCAGCGTACGCGGGGTCGTTGGGGCTGTCTCAACATCTTTCATCGGACTGAATTACTGCCGCCGCGTATTGGCGCCCATTAACCCGAGGATGGCCTCGTAGACCTGCGCGAATTGCTTGCGCGTATCCGCATCGAGTGCGGCAACGGATTTCTCCAGGGTCTGCAGACGTCGCGA
>CAYWDZ010000020.1:17782-23196 GCA_964456255.1 uncultured Steroidobacteraceae bacterium
GCAATCAGCCCGTTGCGCAGCGTGTAGTAGACGAACACCGGCACGCGGATGGATTCGCCCTTCTTCAGCGGTGCCACCACGAAATCCGGCGCGTCCTCGATGGCCGTGAACACGCTGACGAAGTCCCCGACGATGGCGTTGTCGTCGTACACCACCTGGCGGATCTCCAGGTTCTCGCGCACGGTGCGGAACATCTTCGTGTAGTAATCCACGATGGCTTGCTTGCCATTGAGTTCGCCCACCGAGCTCAGGTGCAGCTTCACGTCGTCGGTGTAGAACGCGGAATACTTCTCCGGCAGCGCGGCCGAGAACGCGCGCGTGTAGGCCAGGAACGACGCGCGCTGGCCGGCATGATCGCCCAGCCGCGGCGCCTTGGTCACGCCCGTCTCCGGCTTCCAGGTCATGGTCTTCAGCGTCTTGATCTTGCCCTTCACCACCGTGTATTCGGCGAAGAACTTCACGGTGAGGATGTCGCCCGGCAGCAGCGCACCGAAGGTGAAATCCGGCCGCGCCTTGGACGCGACGAAGTCCATGTCGATCTCGGCGAAGATGTGGTCCTTGTCCCACATCACCACCTGCGGACGGATGATCTCGCGCACGCCGTCGTGCGCCGCGGCCAGGAACTCGTTCATCTCCTTGTGGCCTGTGCGCACACCGCTGCCGCTGATCATCTGCGTGTCGGTCGCGAAGTACTTCTCGATCAGGCCGCGATCGTCGCCGGAGTTGAAATCCTGCACGTAGGCGCGGTAGTCGAGCGGCATCTCGCCCACGCCCTGCCAGCTCTGCGCCTGCGCCGCGGCGCTGCCGGTGGCGATGGTCAGCACGGCCGCGAGCCGGCTCCAGAGTTTGCGTGACATGGGGCCCCACCTGGTTGTCATTGGAACTGCGGCAAGCTTAGCCCCGGAGGGTTGCAGCAGGCCAGCGGCTCGGCTGGGATGTACACACCACGGCAGCTGCAGATTTGGCCAGGCAGTTGGAGACCGGCTGCTTCAGTGCGCCTCGTCTGCGGCCATGAGTTCGAGCCCACCGCCGCGAATCTCCATGCCATCGACAATGGCCAGTTCCTTCAGGACGCTGCGCTGTGAGATCTGCAGGTTCGCCAGTGGCACGACATGGTTCAAGGCTATTACATGCGTGCCGACAGCTTCATCAGCCTGCCTCTCCGCAGCTTCATTCGCGGCAGTCTGTGCAACTTGCATTTCGAAGATTGGCTGCGCGAATACTGATTGTCGACTTCGAGGACGATGCTGTTGACCACATTGCGAGGTGTATCGCCATGCGATACATTCGCCCGTGATCCGGGCCTTGCGGCATGACGGACTGGAGCGGTTCTTCCGCACTGGCTCCGAGGCGGGAATCCGGCCCGAACATGCAGAGCGGTTGCGACTGGAACTGACGGGGCTGGATGCGTCCACCGGCCCAGCGGACATGAATCTTCCGGGTTGGGCTGGCATCCGTTGTCAGGCGAGCTGGCAGGACATTGGTCCGTGAAGGTGAACAGAAATTGGCGGCTGACGTTCAGCTTTGCTGGCACCCATGCCGTGCAGGTCGACTATCAGGACTACCACTAGAGGCAAGAACACATGAGTCGCATGCACAACCCGGCCCACCCTGGCGAAGTCCTGGCCGACACAGTGCTGGCCGATGGCGCGCTGACCGTCACGGAGTTTGCAGCTTGGCTGGGCGTGTCCCGGGTTGCGCTGTCGCGCGTGGTGAATGGCCGCGCGGCCGTCAGTGCGGAGCTTGCGATCCGGTTGGCGGCTGCGCTGGGCGGTTCGGCGGAGTCGTGGCTCAACATGCAGGTTACCTATGACCTGTGGCATGCCATGAAGAAGGCTCGGCCGAAGATCAAGCCGTTGTCGTTGGCGGCATAGACCTGGACACTGGCTGACCCGCCCGTACCGCCAATACAGGCATTCCCGGGTGTATTGGCGTCGTTACTGGGCCAATGTCATGGCTGGCCGATTTCAGGCGACCGTCTGAACGCCGTCTCCAGCTGCCCGCTGAGTCGCGCCGGTACGCCCAGTTTGTCGAAGCTTTCCCGCCAGCTATTCACCGCATTCGCGACGCGCTCGATGATCCTTTCCGCCTGTGGTGGATGCAGGCCAAAGAGACCGGCACCGGCCCGTGCATTGTCGAGCGTGGCCAGTCGCCCGCGCGGCCCGACCGCCAGGTGCAGCACACGTTCCTGCGGGACCTGCGGACGGGGCACCACGTCGTAAAGCGGGCTCAATCGCCAGCCTTTGCCTTGCGCGTCGTAAAGGAATGCGTGGTTGCGCAGGTGATCGTCGTCATTGGATACGAGGATGTTGAACACCATGCGCGCGAAGAGTTCTTCGCGATCCTTTGCAACATGGCCGCGCACGCCGTGCTGGCTGATCGCAGCCGCGATCTCGGCATAGGTTGAACTGGGCGAGTCCTGCTCGTGCTTGCCCAGCATGGTCAGCGCCGAGACCATGTGGCGGCGACTGATGCCGCGCGCCACGGCTTCGCGATCGAAGCGCTCGATAATCAACACCTTGCGACCATCGGCGAGTGTTTCGAGTCGAGTGTTCGGCATGACGAGACCCGCGGCACGCGCGAGCTCCAGCGTGGCCCACTCGGCCAGCGGCACGTCGAATCGATCATCGCGCGCCGGGAACTTGGCGATCCATTCGCGCCCGTCGGCAATGAGCACTGCCTTTGGCCGCGCGCCGCCCAGTGAAGGACCGCCCGCAAAGAACAATTCGAGATGTGCGGGGACGGGCTCACCTTCTTCGATGCGCGCGGCCGCATCGCGCAGATGTTCGAGGTCCAGCACATTCGGCAGTGCGCCGGCAGCGGGGCCGCTCGTGGGTGTTGCGCGCACGTCCAGTGCGCCCGAACGAAACGGCCCGGCGTGATCCAGGTACGCGGACTCGGGCAATCCATTCGGTGGCGCGCGCAATCTGTTCTCGATCACGCGACGGCCCCATGCATCCGGTGCGGCGTCGCGCAGCGCGCCGAATTGCACCAGCCCCGCTGGTGGCAGCAACACTGCACCACCGCGCCCCTGATCCAGCGGCAGCGCAACCGGATCCACCGGCAGTGCGTTGGGTCGCTCGAGATAGCGCAGGCCATAGGCAAAGCTCGAAGCCACGAGCTCCGTGCCCTGCTCGGTGAGCGTGAGGCGGCCTGCGGGTACGGCATCGACTTCGCCCGGAAGATGGATGAACACCGTGCGCTCGGGCATGGGTCAGAAATCCAGATCCGTGACTGACTTGCGGCGCGCGCGCTGCACGCGTGTTTCATCCAGCAATGCCTGCGCGGCCGGGTCCTGCAGCTGCGTCAGCAGCGGCAGCAGACCCAGCCGCTCGAACACCGCGAGCCAGACGCCCAGCGATACGGAGCCCGCTCCTTTTTCGATGCGCTTGAGCGTGGCGGTGCCGATGGCCGCCCGCTCGGCGAGCTCGGCCAGCGTCCATCGGCGCGCGAGGCGAGCCTGGCGGATCAGGGACCCCAGGTGGAGGGCGACGGCATCAGCCGCGGGGGTGGTAAATGCTTTGGTTTGGCGCTTCATGGATCATATCTGATCCATTAGGGCTTTAATAGATCAGATATGATCCTTCTAATCGGATCCGCTGCCGGTGTCAAGGAGCGGGCGCACCACCCCGACAATCGCCTCGCCATACCGCGCCAGCTTGGTCGCGCCGATGCCCTGCGTGCCTTGCAGCGCTGCGGTGGATTGCGGCATCCGCTGCGCGATCTCCCTGAGCGTTGCGTCGTGCAGCACGGTGTAGGCCGGCACGCCATGCTCCTTCGCCACGCCGCGCCGCCATTCGCGCAGCGCCTGGAACACGGCTTCTTCCTGCGGTGAGCCCGCGCCTGCGGATGATGCGGCACTTGAGCCCTTGCACGCACGGCGGCTCGCGGTCTTGCCGGCCCGGGTCGTTGCATCCAGGCGCAGCGTCAGCCGCCGCGTGCCGTTGAGCACTTCGCGACTCGCCGCGGTGAGCTTCAGCACATTGAAGTGTTCGTGGTCCACTTCGACCAGGCGCAGCGTGACCAGCTGCCGCAGCACGGCGCGCCACTGCGCCACGTTGAGATCGGCGCCGAGCCCGAAGGTGCTGACGCTGTCATGGCCGCGCTGCAGGACCTTTTCTGTTCGCTCGCCACGCAGCACGTCGATGATGTGCTGCGCGCCGAAGCCGAACCCGCTGGCCTTCTCGCAGCGGTAGATACACGAGAGGAGTTTCTGCGCGGCCTCGGTGCCATCGAACTGCGCGGGCGGTGACTGGCAGTTGTCGCAGTTGCCGCAGGACTCACTCGCTTCGCCGAAGTAGTGGAGCAGATACTGGCGGCGGCACTGCACGGTCTCGCACAGGCCGAGCATCGTGTCGAGCTTGGCGTTGGAGCTGCGCTTGTGCGCCTCGCTGCCTTCGGATTGTTCGATGAGCCGGCGCTGCTGCACCACGTCGGCGAGACCATAGACCATCCACGCTTCGGCGGGCAGGCCGTCGCGGCCGGCACGGCCGGTTTCCTGGTAGTAGCCCTCCACGCTCTTGGGCAGATCCAGGTGCGCGACGAAACGCACGTCGGGTTTGTCGATGCCCATGCCGAAGGCGATGGTGGCCACCATCACCACGCCGTCTTCCTCGATGAAGCGGGTCTGGCGCTGCTCGCGTTCAGTCGCCGTGAAACCGGCGTGGTAGGCCAGCGCGTCGATGCCGTTCTCGACGAGCATCGCGGCGGTTTCTTCCACGGACTTGCGCGACAGGCAGTAGACGATGCCGCTCTGGCCCACGTGTTCCTCGCGGATGAAACGCAGCAGCTGGCGGCGGGGGTTGTCCTTCTCCGCGATGCGGTAGCGGATGTTCGGCCGGTCGAAGCTTTGCACGAACTCGCGCGCGTTGGTCAGATGCAGGCGCTGGATGATCTCGCGGCGCGTGGCGGCATCCGCGGTGGCGGTGAGTGCGATGCGCGGCACGGTCGGGTAGCGCTCGGCGAGTACGGCCAGCTGCAGGTATTCCTGGCGGAAGTCGTGGCCCCACTGCGAAACGCAGTGCGCTTCGTCGATGGCGAACAGCGCGATTTCGAGCTCATCGAGCAACGCCAGGCCACGTTCGGTGACCAGCCGCTCCGGCGCCATGTAGAGCAGATCCAGCTCACCCGCGCGCGCCTGCTGCTCGATGCGCTGCGCCTCGCGCCAGCCCAGCGAGGAGTTCAGGAATTCGGCGCGCACGCCGGCCTCGTGCAGCGCGGCGACCTGGTCCTGCATCAGCGCGATCAGCGGCGACACCACGATGGCCACCCCGTGGCCGGCGCGCTGGCGGGCGATGGCCGGGATCTGGTAGCACAGGCTTTTGCCGCCACCGGTGGGCATCAGCACCAGCGCGTCGCCGCCGCCGGTGACGCGCTGAATGATCGCGGCCTGCGGCCCGCGGAAGGCCGCGTAG
>CAYWDZ010000021.1:0-22609 GCA_964456255.1 uncultured Steroidobacteraceae bacterium
GGCGCGGCGGGATCTTCAACTTCGTCACCAAGCGCGGCGATTGCCGCGGCCCGCGTTCGAAGATTTCCTGGACGCAGGTGGAGACCGGCTCTGCGATCACCTGGAAATATCCCAGCTGCGTGCTGCGCGGCGAGAACTCCACCGGCGAGTTCTATTCGGTGGCGGTTACCAACAACTACCAGCAGGCCGATACCGGCACCAAGATGATTCACCTTGGCGCCAACACCAGGAGCACCATCATCTCCAAAGGCATCTCGGCCGGGCATGCGCAGAACAGTTACCGCGGCCTGGTGTCGGTGATGCCGGGCGCGACGGGCGCGCGCAATTTCACGCAGTGCGACTCACTGCTGATCGGCGGCAACTGCGGCGCGCACACCGTGCCCTACATCGAAACGAAGAACCCGCAGGCCATCGTGGAACACGAGGCCAGCACCTCGAAGATCAGCGAAGAACAGCTGTTCTACTGCGTACAGCGCGGCCTCTCCGAAGAGGACGCGGTCAACCTGATCGTCAGTGGTTTCTGTCGCACCGTACTGCGCGAGCTGCCCATGGAGTTCGCGGTGGAAGCACAGAATCTGCTGGCAGTAAGCCTGGAAGGAGCCGTCGGATGAGCACGCCATTGTTGAGCATCAAGGATCTGCACGTGAAGACCGGCGAGCGCGAGGTGCTCCGCGGTGTCGACCTGGAACTGCCTGCAGGCGAAGTCCACGCCATCATGGGCCCGAACGGCTCGGGCAAGAGCTCCCTGTCGTATGCGCTGGCCGGCAAGCCCGGCTACACCATCATTTCCGGCAGCGTCAGTTACCAGGGCCAGGACCTGACTGCGCTGGCGCCCGAAGAACGTGCGCGCGCCGGCGTATTCCTGGGCTTCCAGTATCCGGTCGAGATTCCCGGAGTGAACAATGCCTATCTGCTGCGCGCCGCGCTCAACGCGGCGCGGCGGCAGCGCGGCGAGAGCGAAATCGATGCCTTCGACTTCCTGAACCTGGTGAAGGAGCGCATGGCATTGATGAAGATCGACGAATCCTTCCTTTCGCGCGGCGTGAATGAGGGCTTCTCCGGCGGCGAGAAGAAGCGCAACGAGATCCTGCAGATGCTGATCCTGCAGCCGCGCCTGGCGATTCTGGACGAAACAGACTCGGGCCTCGATATCGACGCGCTGAAGGTCGTGGCTGCCGGCATCAACAGCCTGCGCTCACCGGAGCGCGGCATGTTGCTGGTCACGCACTATCAGCGGCTGCTGGACCACGTGCAACCTGATCGCGTACACGTGCTGGCGCGCGGCCGCATCGTGAAGTCCGGCGGGCCGGAACTGGCGCGCGAACTGGAGCAGCGCGGCTACGACTGGCTGGTGGACCAGGCCGCATGAGTGCCGTCGCCCGCCCGGTTCCCGGCAGCATGAGCAATGCCGCATACGAGCAGCGCCTGCGCGATGCAGTCATGGATGCCGCGCCGCTGCTCAATGCGAAGCTGTTGCCCGTCAACGTGCGCAGTAGCGCGCTGAACAAGGCGCTCGCCGCGGGGCTGCCCCAGCTTCGTGATGACCTGTGGCGCTACGCCGATCTGAAATTCCTGGCGTCTGCGGCGCTGGCACCGGTGCCGGCTGACAACTCCGGTGCGCTCGTGGCCAGCGTGGCTGCGCTGCTGCCACCCAGACTGCCTGACTACAAGCGCCTGGTATTCGGCGATGGCCGCCTGCTCCAGTCGCTGTCGGACCCCAGCCCTGCTCTGGACATGGCCATTGCCCCACTGGTGCCGGAGCGCACCCGGCACGAACGGTTCGGCTGGCTCAATGATGCGTTTGCCCTGGATGTGGCACGCCTCAACGTGACCGGTTCATCGCGCCTGGAAGTCATATTCGTGGCGACTCCAGGCACCACCCGGCAGGCCGTGTATCCGCGACTCGAACTGGACGTGGCCGCCAATGCCGAGCTGGTGCTGGTGGAACGCCACCTCGGCACCACGGGTGAGCAGGGGCTCGTCAACGCCGCCGTGCAGGTTCACGCGGGCGCCGGTTCGCAGGTGTGCCATCTGCGCTGGCAGGCCCTGGATCCGGATGCCCAGTTCCTCGACACCGTGCAACTGGCACTGGCAGGCAACGCGCGCTACCAGCTCACGCAACTGCAACTGGGCGCCCGGGCTGCGCGTTGCTCACTGCGCGCTTCGCTGTATGGTGCGGCCGCGGAGCTCACGCTGGCCGGCGTGACGGTTGCTGCCGGCAGGCGCACGCTCGACAATTCCCTGCTGGTGGATCATCTCGCGCCGCACACGCAGAGCAGCCAGGTGTTTCGCACCATCGCGCGCGACGCTGCGCACATCGCCTGCCGCAGCCGCGTCGAGGTGAATCGCACGGCGCGTGGCGCCGCCTCGAGCCAGTCCCTGAAGGGCCTGCTGGCGGGGAGCAACAGCGAGATCGACCTCAGGCCGCAGCTGGAAATATTCACCGATGAGGTACGCGCCAGTCACGGCGCCACCACCGGAGCGCTCGATGAGAACATGCGCTTCTATCTGGCCTCTCGGGGCCTTGATCCCGAAACCGCGCGTGCGCTGCTGGAATGGGCGTTTCTCGAGGATGCGCTGCGCCACCTGACCCAGCCCGAGCTGCGCACGGCAACCGAGCGGGCGCTGGCGGCGGCGCTGGGCAGCGATGTGGCGCGACAGGTCGTGACATGAGCATCGTACGGCTGCATGCGTCGCACGGTTATGACGTCGCCGCGCTGCGCGAGCAGTTTCCGATCCTCGCCCAGACGGTCAACGGCCGGCACCTGGCCTATCTGGACAATGGCGCATCCACGCATGTCCCGCGGTGCGTGATCGATGCAGTCACGCACTACGAAACCCATCTGCATGCCAATGTGCATCGTGGGGTGCACACGCTCAGCCAGCTCGCCACGGACGCCTACGAGGCGGCACGCGAGCGCGTGCGTCGATTCCTCAATGCCGGCTCGACGCGCGAGATCATCTTCACCCGCGGCACCACTGAGTCGATCAACCTGGTCGCCCAGAGCTGGGGCCGTGCAAACCTGAAGCCCGATGACGAGATCATCGTGTCGGCGCTGGAGCACCACGCCAACCTGGTGCCATGGCAGATGGTGGCTGCCACCACCGGCGCGAAACTTCGCGTCGCGCCCATCGATGGCACCGGGCAGTTGTACTTCGACGGTTTCACCGGCCTGCTCAACGATCGCACCCGGCTGGTGGCGATCACACATGTGTCGAATGCCCTGGGCACGATCGTGCCGGTCCAGCGCGTGATCCAGGCAGCC
Source organism: uncultured Steroidobacteraceae bacterium (assembly GCA_964456255.1). Lineage (GTDB taxonomy): Bacteria > Pseudomonadota > Gammaproteobacteria > Steroidobacterales > Steroidobacteraceae > ZC4RG30. The sequence continues at coordinate 3,267 of CAYWDZ010000021.1, forward strand.
CATCACGTGGGTGTGCCGGTACTGGTGGATGGCGCGCAGGCCGTGGCCCATGCCGCCATCGACGTGCGCGCGCTGGATGCGGACTTCTACGCCTTCTCCGGCCACAAGCTCTATGCCCCGACCGGCATCGGTGTTCTGTACGGCCGCGAGGCCCTGCTGGATGCGATGCCGCCCTGGATGGGTGGCGGCGACATGATCCGCACGGTCAGCTACGAATCGGCCACCTGGAACGATCTGCCCTACAAGTTCGAGGCCGGCACGCCGAACATCAGCGGCGCCATCGGCCTCGCCGCCGCGCTGGATTTCCTCGAACAACTGGGGGTGGACAAGGCCGCCGCGCACGAACACAGCCTGCTCGGGGCGGCCACTGCCGCACTGATGCGCATACCGGGTCTGCGCATCCATGGCACCGCCGAAGAGAAGGGCCCGGTGCTCTCCTTCACCCTGCAGGGCGTGCACCCGCATGATCTGGGCACGATCCTCGACCATGAAGGGGTCGCCATTCGCGCCGGCCACCACTGCGCCATGCCGTTGATGGACCTGCTGGGTCTGCCGGCCACCGCACGCGCGTCATTTGCCTGCTACAACACCCTGGCAGAGGTCGAGCAACTCGCCGTTGCCGTGCAACGTGCCGCGAAGGTGTTCGGCTGATGGATCTCACCGAGCTCTATCGCGAGGTCATCCTCGACCACAACAAGCATCCGCGAAACTTCGGGCGCCTCGACCCGCACGACGCGCAGGCCAAAGGCCACAACCCCCTGTGCGGCGACCGGCTCACCATCACGCTCAATCGTGATGGCGACGTGATCAGCGACGTGCGTTTCGAGGGCAATGGCTGCGCAATTTCGATGGCCTCGGCCTCCCTGATGACCGAAGCGGTCAAGGGCAGATCCCGCGCCGAAGTCGCGGCATTGTTCCAGCGCGTGCATGCCCTGCTCACGGACCAGAATGCCAGCAGCGCCGACCTCGGCAAGCTCGCGGTGCTCTCCGGCGTGCGTGGCTTTCCGGCACGCGTCAAGTGCGCCAGCCTGTGCTGGCACACGCTCAACGCCGCCCTCGCCCGGTCCGATACACCGCCGAGCGGTCCTGTTACTACCGAGTAAGTCATGGCCCACAGCCACGAACCCTTTGTGATCCAGCGCGAGGTCGACGCCGTCATGGTGCCGTCGGGCCATGCCATCAAGCTGCAGCCGGGCCTTGCCGGATTCATCAGCCAGGCCCTGGGCGGAAGCTTCACCCTCTACATCGAGGGCAACCTGTACCGACTCGCCGGCAGCGATGCGGACGCGATCGGCAAGGAGCCGGTAATCGCGCCACAGCTGCCGCCCAATGCCACCGAGGAAGACGTCAAGCAGCTGGCCTGGAAGCAGATGGCAACCTGCTATGACCCGGAGATCCCGATCAATATCGTTGATCTGGGGTTGATCTACGAATGCATCGTTACCCCGAACAGGGACGGCACACGCAGCATCGAAGTGAAGATGACCCTGACCGCACCCGGCTGCGGCATGGGCGACGTGCTGGTCGCCGACGTCAAGGACAAGCTCGAGCAGATACCCACGGTTCGCGACACGCAGGTCGATCTGGTGTTTGATCCTCCCTGGAGCCGCGAAATGATGTCTCCGGCTGCGCAGTTGCAGACCGGCATGATGTAGGGAGTGGAACGATTCCTGACCGCTGCAGTCCAACTGGCCAGCGTCAGAGTCGTCCCGTCGAACTGCAGTCAAGCTGTCACAGCGTTGCAGCAGTCGATACTGATCGGTGTGGCCAGTCTGGCTCCTCTTCATGCAATCCCGGAGAATCACATGATCGAGAGACAACTCATTACCGTTGCGTTGTGGGCGGTTACCGCGGGCCTGGCGCAGGGTGCGGACACTGGCAAGACCGACCCCGAAAGCGGCAAGCGCTGCGTATCCCTGCTGTCCGCGGAACGGGTGGACGGTGGTCTGATGCGGATGAACTACCGCAACATCTGCGACAGTCCATTCCAGATCGAGATCATGGCCAGGAATGTGAAGCGCACGGGCAGCATCAAGGCGGGTACGCCCAAGAAGCCGTCGACGGGCTACATCCTGTGCAAGTCGGCTGACGAGTGCGACGTGGCCAGCTGGAAGTACGAATAAGGCAAGGACGCCGGCGCGGGCTATTTGCCCGCTGCCAGCTGCGCCTTGACGGCGTCGGTCATGCCGGTCATGCCGGCTGCCTTGCCGATGGCAAGCGCTTCATCGGCACTCTTGCCCTCCACCCACGCGGCGCGCAGCGCCATCAGCGCACCGACGCGATTGCCCGAAGCGCAATGCACCAGCACGTCTTCCTTCTGGCTCTCTTTCAGCAACTGGTCGAACTTCACGACGTTGTCCCGCGTCAGATCGGCCGGGCTCGCAATGGGCAGAGAGCGGTACTTGAGGCCGGATTTCTCCACCACGGCTTTTTCGTCCAGGTCGGGTGTCTCGGCATCCGGGCGCAGGTCAATCACGGTGGTGATGCCCGCCGCCTTGAGTTTCGCAATGTCTTCAACGGAAGGCTGCCCGCTCACATGCTGGTGCGCATTGAGCGCCACATGCTTGGGCAATCCGGCAAGCGGGTTCTCCTGCGCCGAACAGATTCCGGCCACCAGAACCAGTGAGGCAAGAACAATTGTGCGCAAGCTGTTCATGGCAGATCCCCCGTTGGCGATGCACGGATTGTATGCGATCCGGGGATTTCCGGATGCGGCGCGGGAAATCCTCGCCGCTAGAATCAGCCCATGCAGCTCATCATCGTGAGGCACGCCCACGCGGACTGGCCCAATCACCGGGGGACCGACTTCGAACGACCCCTGACCGAGCGCGGCCTGGCCGAAGCGCACGCCACTGCCCGCGCCATCAACGCTGCCGGCCACCGACCCACGCTGCTGCTGGCGAGCCCGGCCTGCCGCGCACGCCAGACGGCTGATATTCTCGCCGAGGAATTCAAGCTGCCCAAGCAGGCCGTGCAATACGTGGACAGCCTCTACAACGCTTGCGCCGCCACGCTGGAAGCAGAACTGCGGCGTGTCGCGACGCCCGGCCAGCTGGTCGTACTGGTGGCCCATAATCCAGGCGTGTCGAACCTTGCGCGGGCACTGGCCAACGATCCGGATGCTCCGGCCTGCAGGACTGCGGAGTGGCGCGTGTCGGCGCTCGAACCACTGTAGAGGCTCATGAATGCCAGGTGGCTTCTTCTCGTCGCCGCCTCTCCGGCTGGCTTACTGCGCCGCTTCGTGCCGCAACTGCTCGACCTGCGCTACCCCGAGATAACGGCGTACACCCGCATGGACCAGATACAGCGCCGGAATCATCAGGGTAGCCGCCAGCATCTTGTACACATAGTTGACGATACCGACGGCCAGGAACTGCCTGACCGGCCAGTGCTGCGGGCCGATCACGAAGGCGATGTACAGCACGATGAAGCTGTCGAACAGCTGCGATACGGCCGTGGAGCCGGTCGCACGCAACCACATCCAGCGTTCGCCGGTGACGGCGCGGATGCGGTGAAACACCGTCACGTCCACCAGCTGCCCGACCAGAAACGCGGTGATCGATCCGACAATGACCCACATCCCCTGGCCGAATATCAGTGCATAGGCCTTCTGGATGTCGGGCACACCGAGTCCGGCGTTGGCTTCGACCCAGAAAGGCGCGGGCGCCAGCGAAATGGCGACATAGGCAGCAAAGAAGGCCCAGGCGATGAAGGTCACTGCCAGCCACGAGACCAGGCGCACGCCCTTGCGCCCGAAGTACTCGTTGATCAGATCGGTGAGCACGAACACCACCGGCCAGTAGATGACGCCGGCGGTGAATGACAACGTGCCATTCACCCCGAACAGCGACCACTGCACATCGCTGGTGCCCAGCGTGCGTTCCAGCGAAAAGATCTTCACGCCAATGAATTCGGCCAGCAGCGCATCGGCGATGAAGAACCCGGCAAGCGCCAGGAACAGGCGCGTGGCGCGATTTTCGGCGAGGTGTGGCGGCACCCGGCCGGCGCCCGAGGTCACGGCCCTACTCCACCGAGCACAGGCAGTAGGCCAGCGGCTTGCTGCTGGTTGCCAGCTGCTCGAAGCGCTCGTACTGCCGGCGTACCAGCGCCAGTGGTGCAAGCTCGTGGTGCAGCTCGCGCACCGCCGGCCCCAGGAACAGCCCGGAGAGGCGCGCTCCGGCCAGATGCAGCTGCAGGGCGAGCTGCTCTGTCCACGTCAGTTCCGGCTCGATGCGCTCGACACCGTAACCCTCGGGCAATTTGGCCAGTTCCGCTGCGGCCTTCACGGCCGCCTCGTAACCACCCAGCTCGTCCACCAGCCCATGAGCCAGTGCGTCGGTACCCGTCCAGACGCGGCCCTGCGCGATGCTCTGGAGCTCTTCGCGGGTCTGGCCGCGGCCCTCGGCCACATGTTGCAGGAACACGTCGTAGAAATGATCCACCGAAAGCTGCAGGTAATCGCGCAGCGCCGGATCCATCGGCCGGTCCACCCGCAGCTTGCCGGACAGCTCCGTGGTCCCGACACCATCAACCGTGACGCCGACCTTGCCGAGTGTCCGGTCCAGGGTCGGTACCGTGGAGAACACGCCAATCGAGCCGGTGATGGTGTTGGCGCTGGCGAAGATGCGGTTGGCCGGTGCTGCAATGTAGTAACCGCCCGAGGCCGCCAGATCGCCCATCGATACAACCACCGGCTTGCCCGCGGCACGAATCGCGGCCACTTCGCGATAGATCTGTTCCGAAGCATTGCCACTGCCACCCGGGCTGTCGATGCGCAGCACCACCGCCGCAACATCATCATCTTCACGCGCCTGGCGCAGCAGTCCGGACGCTGTTTCGCCCCCGATGCTGCCCGGCGGCTGCCTGCCGTCTCCAATCTCGCCGCTGGCCACAACCACACCGACATGCCCCTTGCCAGGACGGTGCAGCTGCGCTTCGGCGCGATGGACGCGCACATAGTCCGCATAGGCAATGACGGGGTAGTGTCCCTTGCCATCATCACCGGCGATCTCGATCAGCCGGTCATTGACCTGCTGCTCGGTCATCAGACCCGTGACGAGGCCGGCCTCCATGGCAACCTGGGCGGAGTCACCACGATGACCACGCAGCGCGGCGATGTAACCGTTGGAATACTGTTCGATGGCTTCAGGGGTCAACGCGCGCGCCTGGCTTACCGCCGTCCGGTAGCCCTGCCACAGCCCCTGCAGGTACGCGAGGCTCTCCTGCCGATCCTGCGCCGACATGTTGGTGCGCACCATGTCTTCCGCTGCGGACTTGTAGTCGCACTCGGCACAGCGGATCAGGTGCATGTCCACGCCGAGCTTGTCGAGCAGGCCCTTGTAGTACATGCGATAGCGCTCGTAGCCGTCGAGCAGCACTTCGCCCATCGGGTCCAGGTAGACCTCGTCGGCCTGGGCCGCCAGGTAGTACTGGGCCTGTGTGAAGGACGTGCCCCAGGCGATGATCTTCTTGCCCGTGGCCTTGAAGCCGGACATCGCGGCCGCGACTTCCTCGAGAGTGGGCTGACCGGCGCCGTCGAAATAATCGGTGTTGAGACCGATGGCCAGAACGCGGCTGTCGCGGCCCGCATCGCGGATCGCGTCGATCAGATCCCACAGCAGCGTCTCGCCGTCACCCTGCCCGCTGGCCCGGTTGAATGCCGCCATGAGCGGATCACCGGTGCGCTGCTCGACAATCTCGCCAGAGGGTTGCAGCAACAGCACCCCCGAAGCCGGCAGCTTCGGCACGCCACTGCCCAGGGCTCCAATGATGAACCCGAAGATGAGCAGCAGCAGAATCAGGTGCAGGACGCGGCGCAGGCCATCGAGCCCGCGCCACACACCCCGGAAGAATCCGCCTATCGCCGCCATGCGATGTCAGCGGACCCGCGTCAGACCTTCTCTTCGATGCGCGCGGCCTTGCCGGACAGATCGCGCAGGTAGTAGAGCTTGGCGCGGCGCACATTGCCGCGGCGCTTGACCTGGATGTCCTCGATGGTCGGGCTGTGCAGCTGGAACACGCGCTCCACGCCTTCGCCGTGACTGATCTTGCGCACGGTGACGGAGGAGTTGAAGCCGCGGTTGCTGCGCGCGATCACAACGCCCTCGTAGGCCTGCAGGCGCTCGCGGTCGCCTTCCTTCACCTTCACGTTCACCACGATGGTGTCGCCGGGCTTGAAATCCGGAACCTTGCGCGTGGCGCGTTCGGCTTCGATCTGCTGGATGATGTGGTTCATGGTTCGATCTGCCTTTCCTGCAAATACTCGTTCAACAATTCAATCTCTTCGTCCGTGCTCGCCCGCCGTGCGAGGAACAGGTCCGGGCGTCGTTCCCAGGTCCTGCCCAGCGCCTGCTTCAACCGCCAGCGCCGTATGCGCTCGTGGTCGCCGCCCGCCAGCACCTCCGGCACCTTCAATCCCGCGAAATCCTCGGGCCGGGTGTAGTGCGGCCAGTCCAGAAGACCGTCCGCAAAACTCTCCTCGGCACTTGAACGCGCGTCGTTCAGGGCGCCATCCATCAACCGCGCCAGCGCGTCGATCACGACCAGCGCCGGCAGTTCGCCGCCGCTGAGCACGTAGTCGCCCACCGACAGCTCCTCGTCGATCGACGTCGCGATCACGCGCTCGTCGATCCCCTCATATCTTCCCGCCACCAGCACCACGCCGGGTTCGCTCTTGAGCGCCGCGGCGCGTGCCTGGTCGAACCGCGCACCCTGCGCCGAGAGGTAGATCCTCCGGCTGCCGGGCGGCACCCGCGCCGTGGCAGCGGCTATCGCAGCTGTCAGCGGCTCGGGCTTCAGCACCATGCCCGGGCCACCACCGTACGGGCGATCATCCACCGTGCGGTGCACGTCGCTCGTATGGTTGCGCGGATCTTCCGTTCCCACCGAGAGCAACTCCCGGCGGATCGCACGACCCGTCACCCCATGCCGCAACGCGTCCTGGATCATCTCCGGAAACAGCGTCACGACCTCAATCTTCATGCAAGTTCCGCCGGCCAGTCGACATCGATCCGCCGCGCGTCCGCATCAATCCTCAACAGGTGGCGCGGCGAGGCGGGCACCAGGTGCTCGCTCTGCCCCTTCACCACCATCACCGCACCGGCCGGCAGATCGGCGAAATACGCAACCTGCCCCAGCACCGCACCCTCGGCATTGACGACCTCGAATCCGAGGAGATCGTCGCGATAGTGCTCACCCTTCTGCAGCGAAGGCAGCTCGCTCCTGGCGATCTGCACCCACCACCCGGACAGCGCCAGAGCCGCGTTCCGGTCTTCAATTCCTTCGAGGTGCACACGCAAACCCTCTTTGTAGGGCGCGCCCTCGAGCAGCTTCATCGTGCGTGTCGCGCCTTGCGGAGCGACCAGCTGCCACTCCCTGTACTGGAGCAGCGAATCGGGTGGATCGGCAAACGATCGCACCAGCACCCACCCACGTATGCCATGCGCGGTCGCCACCTGGCCGAGCGTCAGCAGCGGCCCGGGAGTCGCGCCCGGCACGATCTGCCTAACCGGCCGCAGCGGCCGCCGTCTTGCGGTACTCGCGCACCAGATGATTCACGCGCTCGGACTGCTGGGCGCCCTTGGACAACCAGAAGTCGATACGCGGCAGATCCAGACGGATGGTCTGCTCGCCGCCGCGGGCCTTCGGATTGAAGAAGCCCACCAGTTCCAGGCTCTTGCCGCCCTGACGCTTGCGATGGTCAGTGACGACAACATGAAAATAGGGCTGGTTGCGCGAGCCGCGCCGGGTCAAACGGATAGTCACCATCGGGTCAAGGCCTCAGTCAGTTAGGGCTACCGAAAAAGAGCGCGGATTCTACTGAGATCAAGGATTTGGAGCAATGCGAACACGCATGCCGCAATGCGGCGAACCCACTGCCCCGGGCAGGAAGCGCTAAGCTCCCCTGGATGGAATCCCCGCCCCGCTATTCCCGGACAGCCATTGTGCTCCACTGGCTGCTGGTTGCCCTGCTGGCCTCCCAGATCTTGTTCGGCTGGTTTCTGGACGAGGTGGAGCGCGGCAGGCCGGAGCGCACCATCTACGTGAATCTGCACAAGTCGATCGGCCTGCTGATCGGGCTGGTGATCCTGCTGCGCCTGTACTGGCGCCTGACGCACCGCCCCCCGCCCCTGCCCCAGTCCATGCCGGCCTGGCAACGCGCCCTCACCCACTGGACCCACTTGGCGCTGTACGCGTGCATGGTAATCATGCCGCTGTCGGGATACCTCGCCTCGAACTTCAGCAAGTTCGGCGTGAACTTCTTCAACCGCATCAAACTTGCGCCGTGGGGCGCTGAAGACGCCGCGGTATATGCGTTCTTCAATACGACGCATGTCATCACTTCGACGATCCTTGCATTGCTGATTGCACTGCACGTGCTTGCAGCGCTGCGTCACCTGCTGCAGAAGGACGGCCTGTTCAGCCGCATGTGGCCGGCGCGCAGCGTGCAGCGCAACTAGAACGGGCGCGGCATGCCGGGCATCCGGCCGCCCATCGCGCTCATCATGCGTGCCAGCTTGCCGCTGCCCAGCTTCTTCATCATCTTCTGCATTTCCAGGTGCTGCTTCAGCAGGCGATTGACATCCTGCACCTGCATGCCCGCCCCGGCCGCGATGCGCCGCCGGCGCGAGCCGTCGATGATTTCCGGGCGCCGCCGTTCGCGCGGCGTCATGGAATCGATCAGTGCGATCTGGCGTTTCACCTGCTGCTCGGCCTGGCCGCCCTTGAGTTTCTGCGCCGCTGCCGCACCGCCTGGAAGCTTGTCCAGCAGGCCTTCCATGCCACCCATCTTCTGCAGCTGCTGCAGCTGCATCTTCAGGTCATTGAAATCAAAGCCCTTGCCCTTGGCGACCTTCTTCGCAAGCTTCTCTGCCTCGCCGATATCGACGGACTTGCGGACTTCCTCGACCAGCGCCACGACATCGCCCATGCCGAGGATGCGGCGAGCCATGCGATCCGGATCGAAGGGTTCCAGCGCATCGCTCTTCTCCCCGGTCCCGATGAACAGCAGCGGTGCGCCCGTGATCTCGCGCACCGACAGCGCCGCGCCACCGCGTGCGTCGCCATCGGCCTTGGTCAGGATGGTGCCCGTCAGGCGCAGCGCCTCACTGAACGCCTTGGCCGCGTTGACGGCATCCTGGCCGGCCATCGCATCGACCACGAACAGGCGTTCCTGCGGATTGACCGCCGCATCGATGTCACGCACCTCCTGCATCAGCTCGGCATCAATGTGCAGACGACCAGCGGTGTCGACGATCAATACGTCATACACCCCACGGCGCGCGGCCTCGAGCGCGCTCGTCGCGATGGCCGGAGGCGCCGCGCCGGCAGCCACAGGATGGAAATCGGCGCCCACCTGCTCGGCAAGGCGCTGCAACTGCAACACCGCGGCCGGGCGGCGGATGTCCGTGCTGACCAGCAGCACGCGCTTCTTCTGGCCGAGCAGATGCCGCGCGAGTTTTCCGGCCGTGGTTGTCTTGCCCGCGCCCTGCAGACCGGCCAGCAGAATCACGGCTGGCGGCGCATGGCGCAGATCAAAGGGCTCGGCCTGCCCCCCCATCAACGCGACCAGTTCGTCGTGGATGACGCCGACCAGGGCCTGGCCCGGCGTCAGGCTGCCCTGCACGTCGGTACCGACGGCCTTCACCTTGATGGCTTCGATGAAGCGCTTGACCACCGGCAGCGCCACGTCAGCTTCCAGCAGCGCCATGCGTACTTCGCGCAGGCCTTCGGCAATGTTGTCTTCAGTGAGGCGGCCGCGGCCGCGCAGCGAGTCGACGGTCCTGGAAAGGCTTTCGGTCAGTTTGGCAAACATGGCGCGATTATAACGAGGGTCAGCCGAACACCCGACTCAGTGCATCCGCAATGCGCGCCACACCGCGCACTTCAATGCCGTCCACGGGTGCGCGCGGTACATTGCCTTCCGGAACCAGCGCGCGCCTGAAGCCCAGCTTGGCCGCTTCACGGATGCGCTCCTCGCCGTAAGTAACGGGTCGCACCTCGCCGGTCAGACCCAGCTCGCCAAACACCACCAGATCCGGCGGCAACGCGCAGTCGCGCAGGCTGGAAGTCAGTGCCAGGGCCACCGGCAGATCCCAGGCGGGCTCCTCGATATCGAGTCCACCGACCACGTTTGCAAACACGTCGTGTTCCTGCAGTGACACACCGCCATGCCGGTGCAGCACGGCCAGCACCATGGCAAGCCGGCCGGCGTCTATGCCCTGCACCACGCGGCGCGGCGAGCCCAGTCGCGACGGGTCCACCAGACCCTGCACTTCCACCAGCAGTGGCCGGGTGCCATCGCGGGTCACCATGACCAGACTGCCGACCACCGGCTGCGGTGCACGCGAGAGGAAGATGGCGGCCGGATTCCGGACCTCCTTGAGACCGGTCTCCTGCATCACGAAGAACCCCAGTTCATTGGCGGCGCCGAAGCGGTTCTTGGCGGCACGCACGCGACGGAAGCGGCTGCCCGCATCGCGCTCGAAGTACAGCACCGTGTCGACCAGGTGTTCCAGCATGCGAGGCCCGGCGATGGCGCCATCCTTGGTCACGTGGCCGACGATCAGCACGGCCGTGCCACTGGACTTGGCGAAGCGCACCAGAGCGGCGGTGCATTCGCGCAGCTGCGTCACTGCACCGGCAGCGCTGGGTACCCCAGCAAGGGCCATGGTCTGGATGGAATCCACGACCAGCAATGCCGGACGCTGCTGATCGGCCAGCGCCAGCACGGTCTCCAGGTCGGTCTCGGCCAGCAGCTGCACGCGTTCGTAGGCGCCACCCAGACGCCGCGCCCGCAACGCCACTTGCGCGGCGGATTCCTCTCCCGTGGCATACAGCACTGGCGCACTCGCAGCCAGAGCCTGTGCCACCTGCAACAGCAGCGTGGACTTGCCGATGCCCGGCTCGCCTCCGAGCAGGGTTACCGAACCCGGGACGAGGCCTCCCCCCAGCACCCGGTCCAGCTCGCCGAGGCCCACGGCAAGCCGGGCCGCAACCCCCGCCTCACCTTCGGCCATGGCGGCGCTCAGCGTCGCCAGACCAGAGGGAGTGACCAGGGCCAGGCGGGTCTTCCTGGCCGCCCCCTGCCCGGCAGTCTGGACCTGCGCCGTGAGGCTGTTCCACTCCCCGCAATGCGGGCACTGGCCCTGCCATTTGGGGGCCTGCCCATGACAGGCATCACAGACGTAGATGGTGCTGCTTCGGGCCAGAGGAACAATTCCGTTGAGGTGGGCAGCCAAGCGCTTGCCGGCTCGGATGCTAGCACGCGACGCAGCCCACAAATCTGCGTGAAAGGGCCTCGAAACAAGCGCTTAGCCAGTGCAGGTCATGCAAGAGTTAAGTACGATGACCCGGATTGGGAGCGTATAAGGGAAAGTCCCTCCGATGAGCCTCAAAGGCAAACTGCTGTGCGTCGGCCTGAGCGACACCGGCAGGGTCCGTGAACACAACGAGGACACCATCGCCCATGACAGCGAGATGGGGCTCGTGGTGCTTGCCGACGGCATGGGCGGGTACAACGCCGGCGAAGTCGCCAGTGGCATCGCCGTGAAGACGGTGACCAACCTGGTGCGCGAGGCCGTCACGCTGCAGGATCTGTCCCTGCCTGATCCGAGTACCGGCCTGTCGCGCCCCGCGATCATCCTGCGCGACGCCATCCAGCGGGCCAACAAGATCATCTACCAGACGGCACGCAGCCAGGCCCAATGCGAGGGCATGGGCACCACGGTGGTGGCTGCACTGTTCTACGACAACAAGATTTCCATTGCCCATGTGGGCGACTCGCGCCTGTACCGGGTACGCGGCAACGACATCGAACAGGTCACGCTCGACCATTCGCTGCTGCAGGAACTGGTGGACCGCGGCTTCTATTCCCCGGAAGAAGCCCAGCGTGCTTCGAACAAGAACTACGTCACGCGCGCTCTGGGCGTGGAGAACATGGTCGAGGTCGAGATGCAGGAACATCCCGTCCAGAAGGGGGATGTGTACCTGCTTTGCTCGGATGGCCTGTCGGACATGATCGGGGACGACGACATGGCGGTCACAGTCAACACATTCGGGAATAACCCGAACTCGGTGACCCAGCATCTGGTAAAGATGGCCAACGACAATGGCGGCAAGGACAACATCTCCGTGGTCCTGGCGCAGGTTCTGGACTCATTCCCGGCCCAACACGGTATATTTGACAGAATCCTGAAGTGGTTCAGCTGATGGAAAGGCGCCCAACATGGCACGTTTAGTACTGACTCTCGATGGCCAGGTAATGGCCGAATACAACATGAACAAGGAACGTTATACGGTGGGGCGCCTGCCGGATAACGACATCCGGATCGACAACCCGGCGGTCTCGGGTCATCACTCCTTGATCATCAACATCCTCAACGACTCGTTCCTTGAGGATCTGAACAGCACCAATGGCACTTACGTCAATGGCAAGCTGATCAAGAAGCACGCACTGCAACATGGCGACGTGATCACCGTGGGCCATCACCAGCTGCGCTTCGTCGAGGACGACGATGCCCAGCAGGACGAGTTCGAGCGGACGATGGTGATCCAGCCCTCGCAGCGTCCGGTCGAGAAGATCCAGGACGCCCGCAGCAAGGCCGAGGAAGCCCAGCCACGCTCCGGCACGACCGGCCAGGTCAAGGCCATTCCCGATGGCGCCCAGGAAAAGCTCAAGAAGGCCAGGCTGCAGGTGCTCTCCGGCGCCTTTGCCGGCCGCGAGCTGGAGCTGTCCAAGGCTCTGACCACGCTGGGTCGCCCTGGCGTGCAGGTCGCAGCGATCACGCGCCGCTCCGATGGCTTCTACATCGTGCATGTCGAAGCCGACCGGGCCGACAACTACCCGCTGGTCAATGGCACACCGATTGGAGCCCAGGCTCGGCGCCTGGTCGACAATGACGTGATCCAGCTGGCCGGCGTGAAGATGGGGTTCTTCGAGAACTGATCCGGCCGGAAGCGGGGGACGCGAATCATGGGCGCAGACAAGGTTCTGGTCACCGGCGCGACCGGGCAACTGGGCTCCCTGATCGTCGGGCACCTGCTGCAGAAGCTCCCGGCCTCCCGCATCGTGGCCGGGGGGCGCAATGCCACCAGGGCTCCGGCAGGGGTCGAATTCCGGCACCTCGATTACAGTGCGCCCGCCACCATCGCCGCGGCGCTCCATGGCGTGACGCGCGTGGTACTGGTTTCCGGCAGCGAAGTGGGCAAGCGCGTGCCTCAACACCAGGCGGTGATCGAAGCCGCCGCGGCCGCGGGTGTGCGGCTGCTGGGTTACACCAGCATCCTGAAAGCCGACACCAACCCATTCCTGCTGGCCACCGAACATCGCGAGACCGAAGCGGTCCTGGCGCGCAGCAAGGTGCCCTACATCCTGTTGCGCCACGGCTGGTACAGCGAGAATTATGCGAGCAGTGCACCGGTGGCCATCCAGTTCGGCGTGGTCCAGAGCGCATCGGGCCATGGAAGATTTTCCACCGCCACCCGCGATGATTACGCCGCCGGCGATGCGGCACTGATCCTGCGCGACGATCACCAGCCAGGCCAGGCCTATGAGCTGGCTGGCAGCACCAGCTTCAACAAGTACGAGTACGCCGAACTGCTGTCGCGCAAGTCCGGCAAGAAGGTCGTCGTGAAGGATCTCGCCGAAGCCGAATATGCCGCGGCATTGATGCAGGCCGGCGTACCGGAGGTCTTCGCCAGGATCGTGGCCGATTACGATGCCAAGTCCGCCGACGGGTGGCTCTTCAACGACAGCCGCACGCTGGAAAAGGCCATCGGCCGCCCGACCACGACCATCGAAGCGACACTGGACAAGGCGCTGGCCGCGAAGCACTAGGCGTTCCGACATGCGCGGATCCGTTGCCCTCTCCCTGGTAACGCTTTGCACCCTCGCCGCCGCAGTGGCATGGGCCGCTCCGCCCACCTCACAGGCCATCGTGCAGAGCGGCGAGCACATGGCGCTCGAGGCCGTGCCCACTCCCCGACCTGCCGCCGGCCAGGTACTGATCAGGGTCTACGCCGCTGGAATCAATCCCGTGGACTGGAAGCGTCGGACGCGGGTTCCCGGGTTCGATGCAGCAGGCATCATCGACAGCGTGGGACCGGGCGTCACGGGATGGAAGCCGGGCGATGCCGTGTTCGGTCTGGTCAGCGGCGCCTATGCCGAATACGCCACAGCGAATGCCGCTGACATCGCTGCCAAGCCAAAGGGTTTCACGTTCGCCCAGGCCGGCGCCATTCCCATCGCCGGCGTGGCTGGCTATCGCGCCGTGGAAGAAGCGAAGGTTGCGGCCGGGCAGCGCGTCGCGATCATCGGCGCGGCGGGTGGCGTGGGCTCGTTCGCCGTGCAGCTCGCCAAGTCACGTGGCGCCCGGGTCGTGGCCATCGGCCACTCCTCGCAGCAGGCCTTCCTCAAGTCCATTGGCGCCGATGAGTTCGTGGCCTACGACCAGGACAACGTCGCCGCACGGGTTGGCAAGGTCGACGCTGCGCTCAACCTCGTGGACGGGCAGGCAGATGCTGCCCTGGGCTACGTGAAGGCCGGCGGACAGTTCGCGTCGATTGCCGGAAATCCGGGCAATGACAAGTGCTCAGCTGCCATGGTCAGCTGCGTGATCATCGCCGGCGGCAATGGCGCCATCAGCTACGGCGATGGCATGCGCGCCATGGCGCAGCTTGCCGGACAGGGCAAGTACAGCGTGCAGGTGACGAAGACCTTTCCCCTGGCCCAGGCGGCGGTGGCGCAGAAGCTGGTGCACGAGACCGACGTCATGGGCAAGATCGTGCTGGTCGTGGACGCGACCAAGGCCAACGCGCGCTAGCGCTTCGGCACCAGGAAGAAATCTCCGACCTCGTGCCCCGCCCCCTTGATGGACTGGAACGACGGCACCTGGACGAACTTGTTGCGCGATACCTCCGCCTCCATGCGCTTGCGGATGCGCGCAAACAGCTCCGGTGCAGGCAGTACGTCCTGGTTGCTCTGCAATTCCTCGAGGAACACCTTGGCGAACACCGAGTTGTCGCCGCCGCCCACGTCCAGTACCGGCTGGTCGCCTCCTGATGTGAGCAGCAGCCGGGCGCGCTTGGGCAGCTTGAACTTGATGTAGTCCTGGCTGTAGCCGGACCCACCCTCCACGAACAGGTAGCTGGGATCGCCGGACAGCAGGCCCGCGTAACAGGAATCGGCCACTACGAGCACGCGCCGCGCCGGCAGCCGGGCGAGATGCGCCGTGATCTGTTCATTGGGCACCCAGAACGTGTCCTGCGGAGGCTTGTCGGCATTGACCGGTAACCAGTAG
Organism: uncultured Steroidobacteraceae bacterium; assembly: GCA_964456255.1. Lineage (GTDB taxonomy): Bacteria > Pseudomonadota > Gammaproteobacteria > Steroidobacterales > Steroidobacteraceae > ZC4RG30. The sequence goes on from CAYWDZ010000021.1 coordinate 18,566, forward strand.
CCGTTCTCCGCCTTGCCCGTGTTGAGCCGCATTCCATGGCCCGCGTAGTAGATGAGCAGGTTGTCGTCCGGCTTGAGCTGGGCATTCAGGTCGTTCAGTGCCCGCAGCATCGCCACATCCGTGGCGTCCTCAAGAAGCTGCACGGTGAATCCATACTTGTCCTGCAGCACCCGGGCCGTGCGCGTGGCATCGCTGATCGGCGTCTTGAGGCTGTCCATTGAAAGGTAGTGCTGGTTGCCGATCACCAGCGCGAAGTAGCGCCCGAATTTCAGGCCCCGCGCCTCGCGGGATTCCGCACGGAGCACAGGCACCGCCGGGGCATTCACCGCCGCGGCCGGCGCACGCACCGGATTGAGGCTGGACAGCCGCTGCGTCGACGCACGCTTCTCGCTCTCGAGCCGCGCGATCCAGTTCTTCAGGGCATCGATCTCGGCGGCAGCGTCTCCGGAACGTTCGGCCGGCTTGCTGGCGTTCAATGCAGCCTGCAGCTGTGCCAGCTGCTTCTGCAACAACCCGAGCTGGACATCCTTTTCCTGGAGCTGCTTCGTGAGCTCCTCCTGCAGCGCCATCTGTTCCTGCCGCGCGGCGGACTGGAACATGACCGTGTCTTCGGGGATTCCCCAGGCCTGGCGATACAGGTTCAAGGCCCGCACCTTGTCCGGCGCCACGCCCAGGCCCTGTTCGTACAATGTCCCGAGGTTGAACAGGGCGCGTGAGTATTTCTGGTTGGCCGCCTTCTCGTACCAGATCGCCGCCGCCTCATGGTTGGGTTCGGCACCAATCCCGCGCTCAAAAATTTCACCCACGGTGGTCTGGGCTTCGGGATCCCCGGCTTCGGCAGCAGGCAGCCACACGCCCAGCGCCGACTTCAGGTCGGCGCGATCGTAGGACACGTACTCGCCGCCGCGAATGCGGCAATCGCTTGCCGTCGTGTGGACCGGCCGCCGTTGCGTCACATAGTTCGTGGTGCCCAGCTGCCGCACCTGCCCTGGCAGCAGGCAATCGACCACTTCAAGGTCCTGGCGGGCCGCCATGCCTTCACGGGCCTTGCCTTCGGCTGCATTGCCGACCTCGCAAGCCAGCAGGCTCAGCACTGCGACGATGCCCGGCCGCAACATCATGGGTGACCGTTTCATGGAGTGTCCTCCGCCGCCACTAGAACTCGGCGCGCACGCCCGCCGACACGACCAGCAGATCCGCCCGCCGCAGACCCAGCAGCGAGCGTGCATTCAGGAATGCCTGCACGCCGTGCTTGAACACGACCGATGCGCCCGCCTCGACCACATGGTACGTGCTGTCGGGGCGATCGCTCTTGAGCTCGAAGCTGGAACTGGGCGAACCAAGGCCCGCGGCCAGCAGGTCCGCGAAGTCCGCCTGCGTCTTCATGGCGTGCTTCGAAAACTCGTGGCGCAGCTCGTACTGCGCATACGGCACCACAACGCCGAAGGAACCGTTGAGCACGTAATTCGCACGCATGCCGAACGAGCCATTCAGCGTTTCGGCACTGCTCTTGTCGAAGGCCAGTGCAAAACCCGAAGGCCCGTCCGTGGCCAGATCGATGCTGTCCTCGACGAATGCGTCAAATCTGGTATGCCGATACAGGAATCGCGCCGTAGGCTCGAAGCCGAAGGCGCCCTTCTGGAACATGCGACCCGCATCCATCGTCACAGTCAATGCGCCGCTGTCGGTACTGCCGGTATTGATGGCATCGAGCACCGGCAAGGGCAGCGTGAAATGCAGGAACCTGCGGATGTGATTGCTCTGCCACTGGTAGCCGGCCGAGCCCGACAGGTACAGCCCATCCCATTCCCTGCTTCCGTAGGCCACCAGCGAGAGGCCACTGGACGCGATCCTTCCCTGCGTGTCGGCACCACCCTCGAACACGGCCTTGCGATCCGTGTAATTGAGCATCGCTCCCAGCACCGTGCTGGATCGAAGCAGGTAGTCGGCGCCCAGTGCGATGTCTGTGCCACTCAGGTCGAACCCGTCTTCCAGCGCCGTGGCGTCGCGCTCGCCATCGGCGAGCTGCAGGTTCAGGTACCCGCCCCAGCGCGAGAAATCGCCGGGCACATCGTCGGCACCTGCGGCACCAATCGCTACCCGCGGACGCTGGCGCGCGCTCAGGGCCAGAGGCCCGGGTGCGTCGAGATTCAGCGCCAGCCCGGTGGCACCGAGGCGCCGGGCATTGAGCCGGCTGCGTATCTGGTCACGCTGGTCGCTCGCAAACTCGTTGCTCAGCAGGCGCAACGCCGACAGTTCCTCGGGAGCGCCGCCCCTCAGTGCACCGCCGATGGCAGCCAGGTCAGCCTGCGGATTGTTGCTGTTGGGCAGCTGCCCGATCTGGGCGTACAGCCGGTTGATGGACGTGCCGAGGGCGGCAAGGCCCGGGAAAGGACACGGCGCACCAGTGCCTGGACAAACCTGCGCGATGTCGATTGCCGCAGCGTCGAGCGCCACCGCCATCGTTCTGTCAATGGAGCCGAACGAGCTGCCGAGATCCGGATCATTCATCAGATCCGTCAGGGGGCCGGCGCGGACCGGGGTGATGGATTGCGCAACCAGGCACAACCCTGCTGCGGCGGCCGCCAACTTTGCAGATCGCTTCATGTTGCCCGCCCGCCCCTGAGGTGACCCCGGAATATGCGGTAAATTATTGCACACGGCATCACCGCCTGATCTGCGACTTCGACCACTGTCCGAAGAGGCCACGCGCACCTTATGTCAGGACATGGCCCCGACCGACACCGGCGAACCTGGTCGCTGGCGTGGATTCTCGCCGCGGGATTCCTGACGCTGCTCGGTGGCTGCATGACGCCATCGCGGTCGTTCGATCGCCTGTCGAGGCAGGCGGACCTTGCAAGACTGATCGTTCCGGGCGTGGATTTCGAGCACGTGGTCTATCGCACGACCACGGAACCCGACAGCGAGCTGCTGTTCGTGTATCTGGAGGGTGATGGGCGCCCGGGAGCCGGCGGAGGCACCCGCCCTTCCTCCAATCCCACCACACGCCGGCCTCTGGCACTCGAACTCATGACGAGCGCGGGCCGCACCAGCATCTATCTGGCGCGCCCCTGCTACAACGGACTGCATGACGCAGCCCGATGCACCAGCCCGATGTGGACAACTGCCCGCTATTCAGATGCGGTCGTGTCCAGCCTGTGCGCAGCCCTTGAGCGCTACGCTGCAGGCGGGAACGTACGCGGAGTAGTGCTGGTGGGCTACAGCGGCGGAGGCACCCTGGCGATGCTGATGGCCCCGCGCGTCAGGAACCTGCGTGGCGTAATCACGGTGGCCGCGAACCTCGACGTCGGCGCGTGGGCGCGCCTGCACAACTACAGCCCACTCGACCAGTCGCTCGATCCAGCGCGTGAGCCAGCCCTGGATGTGCCGGTCGTGCACCTTGTCGGCGAACGGGACACCAATGTTCCACCGGCGATCCTCGCGCCCTACTTCGCAGCGCACCCTTCAGCCTCGGTCGTGCGCGAGCCCGCCTTCGATCATCGTTGCTGCTGGGTCGATCATTGGCCGCGGTTGCTGGACGCGGCTTTGGCCGAACTCGAGACGCGCCGCAGCCCAGGCGCTATTCCAGCTGCTCCCTGACAGGCGCGTAGGTGGCCAGGTAGTCGCTGCGCGTTGCGAGCATGCGCGCAAACTCCTTCTTGCGCGCCGCATCTCCCTCCACGGCCTGCAGGGCGGCATCGGCAGTACGCCGCAGCGCCGCTGAAGCGTCACGATTGCGCGGGTGCAGCTGATAGGCGGACGCGTATTGCGTCACGGCCTCCTGCAACGCAAACACGTTGTGGTCTTTCTCGTAGAAGCCCCACAGCTCATCGCCGTCGTGCATGAACGCCTGGAACTGCTGCTGCACATCGGCCGACAGACTGGCGAACGGCTCTGACGGACCCGATTCCAGATAGCTGCGGTAGCCGAAGTAGCCGGCCGCCAGCGCCAGCACCGCCGTGGCGGCGATGAGGCTCTTCTGGATTGCGGTAATCCCCTGCAACTGGCGCAGAAAATCCGCCGCATCCCGGGGCCGTTGGCGGC
>CAYWDZ010000022.1:0-22362 GCA_964456255.1 uncultured Steroidobacteraceae bacterium
TCATGGCATGTTCTCCCGTCCGTTCTTCTGGTACAGCCGCACGTCCTGCTCGTTGTCCATGCAGTACTCCTCGAGCATGGCCTCGTCGGCCTGGTAGGCCATCTCCAGCGTGACGGTCCAGGGCTTCGTGTAGGCCTTCGGATCATTCACAGTGATCTCGACCTGCATCAGGCCAAAGTTCACGCGCTTCAATCGCTCGGTGACCAGCGCCGACTCGGTGACGGGGCTGCCGCGCAAATCGAGCCACATGTCGTTGCGGATGCCGTTGGTTTCGATGACCAGCACGTCGCCGTCCCAGTGCGCGGTCGAGTGCCCATTCCAGGTGGGGTTCGGGTTCTTCTCCAGCGGCCGCCCGTCGATGAAGACCTCGCGGTAGGAAGCATTGAACTCGTGCAGGATCACCATCATCTGCGGCGTCTGCACGATCCGCATGTACTGCGGGAACGTCCACGCGCGCGGGAAGTTCGGCGGCATGCAGTAGGTATGCGGATCGTAGCGGCCGCCATCAGCGCCCCGCGCCTTCATCACTTCCTTCGACCAGTCGGTGTAGGGCAGCCCACCGGGCAAACTGGTGCCGATGTTCATCTGCTCGCGCGCCATGCGCTCTTCCTGGATGCAGTCGGCGGTGCGGCAGAAGTCCCTGGACGGCGTGTTGGCGAACCACATGCCGGAGAAATCGGTCTTGCCATCGGGCGTGCGCGGCACCGGCGCCGACAGATTGGGCGTGCCATCGGCCTTGCGCGGGATGCCGGGGGTCTTGTAACCGATCCACTGGGCCGATGCCGCGATCGGCAGCACGCACAGCGCGACCACCACCAGGGAGGATCGGAGGAAGGATGTCTGGCTGGCAAGCGGCATGGTTCTTCTTGACCAGTTATTGCGAAAGTGCGGCCGGATCATACCAACGGGGGCTGGCCGGGGTGGCCCCCGCTTCACCCGCGCGCTGCTTCGCTAGGCGCCCGCAGCAGCCCTTGGCACAATGCCGGGCCGGGGGCTCCATCCAGATCCCCAACAGAAGTGGAAGCCCTCGAATTGTCCGACTCTCTCCAGCACCACACGCCGATGATGCAGCAGTACCTGCGCATCAAGGCCGAGCATCCCGACGTGCTGCTGTTCTATCGCATGGGCGATTTCTACGAGATGTTCTACGAGGATGCGCGGCGCGCCTCTTCGCTGATCGATATCGCGCTGACCACGCGCGGCCAATCGGCCGGCGAGCCCATCACCATGGCCGGTGTGCCGGCGGTGAGTGTCGAGAATTACCTCGCGCGGCTGGTACGGCGCGGCGAGTCGGTGGCCATCTGCGAACAGATCGGCGATCCGGCCAAGTCCAAGGGTCCCGTCGAACGACAGGTTGTCCGCGTGGTGACGCCCGGCACGCTGGTGGAAGACGCGCTGCTCGACCGCCAGCGCGAGAGCCTGCTGGCCGCACTCCTCTTTGATGGCGAGCGCCATGGCCTGGCGTGGCTCGACCTGGCCAGCGGCCGCTTTGCAGTGAGCGAACTGGGCGATGCCACCGAAGTGGCGGCGGAACTGGAACGGCTGCGCCCGGCCGAACTGCTGCTGCCCGAAGACCAGCGTCGTGACTCGCTTCCCGATGCGCGGCTGCGGCCGCCCTGGCACTTCGAGCTCGAGTCCGCACGGCGCCTGCTCAATGCACAGTTCGGCACGCGCGATCTGGCGGGCTTTGGCGCCGAGGATCTGACCGCCGGCCTGCGCGCCGCCGGCGCGCTGTTGCAATACGCACGCGATACGCAAAAGGCCGCCCTGCCGCACATCCGCGCACTGGCCGTGCAATCGCGCGATGAAGGCCTGCAGCTGGATGCGGCCACGCGCCGCAATCTCGAGCTGGATCGCGGCCTCACCGGCAATGACGATGCCACCCTGTTTGCGCTGCTGAACCGTGCGACCACCGCGATGGGTTCGCGCGAATTGCGGCGCTGGCTGAACCGGCCACTGCGCGATCGTGCAGTGCTGCGGCTGCGACACGCGGCGGTGGGCGCGCTGTGCGAATCACGTCGCTTCATCAACGTGAGCGAAGCGCTGGCGCCCATCGGCGATCTGGAACGCATCCTGGCGCGCGTGGCGCTGCGCTCGGCGCGGCCGCGAGACCTGGCGCAGCTGCGCGCGTCGCTGGCGGCGCTGCCTCAGCTGCGTGCGCAGTGCGGCGCCATCGACACGCCGCTGCTCGGCACACTGGCACAACGCATCGACGAGCACCGCGAAGAACACGCACTGCTCGCCCGCGCGATTGCCGAGGAGCCCTCCGCCATGCTGCGCGATGGCGATGTGATCGCCGCCGGGTTCGATGCCGAGCTGGACCAGCTGCGGCGCATCTCCACGAATACCGATGAGTTCCTGCTGGAGCTGGAGAAGAAGGAGCGCGAGCGCAGCGGCATCGCGCAGCTCAAGCTCGGCTACAACCGCGTGCAGGGCTTCTTCATCGAGATTCCGCGCGCGCATGCGGGCAACGTGCCCACCGACTATCACCGCCGCCAGACGGTGAAGTCCGCCGAGCGCTTCATCACGCCCGAGCTGAAGAGCTTCGAGGACAAGGTGCTGGGCGCGCGCGACAAGGCGCTGGCGCGCGAGAAGGAACTGTACGACGGCGTGCTGGATGCACTCACCGCCGCCCTGCCCGGCCTTCAGGAGAGTGCCGGTGCCATCGCCAGTCTCGATGCGCTGGCCGCGCTCGCCGAGCGCGCCGATACCTTGCAATGGACTGCGCCCGAACTCACCGATGCGCCGGTGTACCGCGTCGAAGCGGGCCGCCATCCCGTGGTGGAGCAGTTCAGCGGTACGCAGTTCGTGCCCAACGATCTCGCCTTCGATGATGCGCGGCGCATGCTCATCGTCACCGGCCCCAACATGGGCGGCAAGAGCACGTACATGCGCCAGAACGCATTGATCGCGGTGCTGGCGCATATCGGCAGCTACGTCCCGGCGCGGAGCGCGGTGATCGGGCCCATCGACCGCGTGTTCACGCGCATCGGCGCGGCCGACGACCTGGCCGGCGGGCGCTCCACCTTCATGGTGGAAATGACCGAGACCGCCAACATCCTGCACAACGCCACCGGGCAGAGCCTGGTGCTGATGGACGAGATTGGCCGCGGTACCAGCACCTTCGATGGGCTGTCGCTGGCCTGGGCCGTGGCGCGGCATCTGGCCACGAAGGTGCGCGCGTTTACCTTGTTTGCCACGCATTACTTCGAGCTGACCAGCCTTGCCGATGAACTGCCGGCAGTGGTCAACGTGCACCTGGATGCCACCGAGCATGGCGAAGAGCTCGTGTTCCTGCATGCGGTGAAGGAAGGCCCTGCAAATCGCAGTTATGGCCTGGCCGTGGCGAAACTCGCCGGCGTACCCGGCCCGGTGATCACCGCGGCGCGGCGTTATCTCGGCGAACTGGAAGCACAGCGCGATGCGCATCGGCGCGATGCGCCCTCGCCTCAGGGGTCACTGCCACTCGGTCCGCCCTCTGCCGAACCTGAACCCGATGCCTTGCGCGAGAAGCTGGCAGGGATCGATGCGGACTCGTTGTCACCGCGCGAGGCGCAGGCACTGGTCTATGCGCTGAAGGAACTGCTGAAAGACGGGCACAGATAGGAACCTCGATTCGCCCCCTCCGCAACCCGGGCGAAGATGCCGCGGTGCTCGATGAGGGCACCCCGGACCCGACCAGGGTCAGCCGCCTGGCGCTTCAATTCAGCCTTTGGTCAGGACTCAAGAAAATATCTTTTGCATATTCGGAAACCGAAGTGTAAGAATTCTGCCTGGAAGGGGGGTGCCCGCAGCAGCGTTTTGCGTGGTCCTTGCGCAAGGTGAATTGACTGCGGGTTGTCTCATGCGCGTTGAAAATCGGCTGCTATGCACGTGTAAGTCCTGCAATTCGCATCAATAAATCAAAACCAGGGAGTTACGAGAATGGTCAGAAAGATTCAGGCCAGGGGTCATTTGTGTTCGCGGCAATCAGGATGGCTCGTCAGAGCCGCGGTTGCTGCGGCGATTTCCGGAACCTGTGCCATACCCGCAGTCGCGGCCGATGCCGCCGATGCTGGCACGGCGACCAAGGGCGCGGCGGAACTCGAAGAGGTCCAGGTCACCGGCTCGCGCATTGTGCGGCGCGACCTGGAGAGCAACAGCCCGTTGGTCACGATCGAGCGTGAATTGATCGAGGACAACACGTTCATTTCGGTGGAGGAAGCCCTCAACGACCTGCCGCAGTTCATGGCCGGTGGTGTGGGAGCCAGTTCGGCCTCCGTGACCAGTCTGCAGGCTGCCAACGGCCTGGACAACGGTCGTGGATCCGGAGACTCGTTCAACTCGGGGCTGTTGCCCGACAATGCCGGCGTGATCGGCATCGTGGTTCCGGGTGCGGCCAATGTGAACCTGCGCGGCCTGGGTGCCAACCGCTCCCTGACCTTGATCGACGGGCATCGCGGCATGCCGACCAACGCTTCGATGACCGTTGACCTGAACACCATTCCCTCGATTGCGATCGGCAACATCGAAGTGATCACGGGTGGCGCTTCGGCCGTGTACGGCGCGGACGCCCTGGCCGGCGTCACCAACATCAAGTTCCGCGAAAATTTCGAGGGACTCTCGGTACGTGTCCGTGGCGGCCTGAACGAAGTCGGCGACGGTGGCGAATACCAGGCCTCGGCCCTCATGGGCGCGCGCATTGCCGATCGGGGCAGCGCGATGATCGGCGTCGAGTACAGCAAGCGCGAGGTCGCCTACTGGAAGAACCGCAGTTTCTTCCGGGAGGCGATGGAATCTCCTTTCTCGGGTTCCGGCGATTATCTGTTCGCCTGGGATCCCTTCTACGCGCCTGGCGGCACCACCGGAACCTACAGCCAGCTGCAAGGGGCCTGGAACGGCAATGGGCCGACTTTGGGCGCCGTCAACACCGTGTTCTCCGATCGCAACTGCCCCAACCCCGCTGGCGGCGCCGCGTTGAACTGCGTCGCAACCGCGGCTTCCGGCACGGTATCGTCCAGTCTGGCCAGCCCGTTCGTCGGCCCTGCGCTGTTCGCGGGCTACCACTTCAACACGGACGGCAGCCTGTACGTGCGCGGCTCGCAGGCCACCGTCAACGGTGTAGTCAATTACTTCGGGCCACAGGGCTACAACGGAGTCACCGGCGGTACCAGGGAGAATCCCGACGAAATCGCCTGTACATTTGTTCCGACCGGAGTCAGCGCCTACGCACCCTTTGCCGGTGACAGTTGCGCTCCCAGCGCGGGCAATCGTGTCGACTACGGTCGCTGGCTGAGCAGTCCGCGCGAGGCCTACACGCTGTTCGGTCGCGGCACCTTCAACTTCGACAACGGCGTTGAGGCATTCGCGAATTTCAGCTTTGCCAATTCCACGACCGAGACGCGCCGCGAGCCATCGCCCGCGCAGGGCAACGGCACCTACAACGCGATCATCCCGTTCCACAGCCAGGCGGGCGGAGATGCGATCTACCTGCCCTCCCTGGTCACGGTTCCGGCAGCCGGCCAGACCTTTGGTGCCACCAAGCCCGAGTACCGTGTCGGCGGCACGCGCGGCACCAACTGCCCGGACACGGGTGGCTGCACGATGTCACAGGCCTTCCCGGTGCCGGCGGAACTGCGGACCCTGCTTGAGTCACGGCCGATCAACACTCCGGCCACGACCATTGGCACCACCGGCGTCAATGCCACCAACCCCTTCCGTGGGCTGTCGGCCTGCTATGACTACACACTTGCTGTAAATCCGGGCGCACCGGGAGTGGAGATCAATCCCAACGGCGGCGCCGCCTACATCAGGACGATTGACCCGCTTACCGGACAGCCACTGTCCAAGTGCGGGCCCAATTCCGGCTGGTCGTTCAACCAGCAGCTGAGGTTCCTGCCGGTGCGCGGTACGACCAACAAGGGGCAGCTTTACCAGATAGCCGGCGGCCTGAGAGGCGATCTGCACCTGTCGGACTGGACGTGGGAGTTGTACACCTCCCATGGCGGCTCCGAGACGCAGACCAACTACAACGGCTTCACCTCCCTGCGCAACTACGTGAGGATCATGTCTGCACCGAATTACGGTCAGGGGTATAGCGAGACCGGCACGGCCTCGAAATTCCTGAGCTGTACCAGCGGCCTGAACCCCTTCGATCCGAATCTGGTCGTATCCCAGGACTGCCTCGACGCGGTCCAGTCGAACCAGAGCGACCGCAACTCCATGGTTCAGCACATCTACGAGGTGAACGCGCAAGGTCACGCCTTCCAGCTGCCGGCGGGCGAAGCGCGGGCGGCTTTGGGCGCCAGCTATCGAGACAACCAGTACAAGTACACGCCGGACTCGGTTCGCGAGCGCGATTACACGGGTGATGCGAACTCGGGTGCGTTCGCTGCGGGCTCGATTGACGAGTCGGTGAGCGTGAAGGAGGTCTATGGCGAAATGCTGGTGCCCCTGCTCAAGGATCTGCCGGGCGTCCGCAATCTCGAGCTGGAACTCGGCGCCCGCAGTTCGAGTTACAGCACCGGGCAGAAGGTGGATACCTACAAGGCACTGGCCAGCTGGGAACCGTTGACCTGGCTGCGCGCCCGTGGCGGCTACAACCGCGCCGAGCGCGCACCCAACATGTCGGAGCTGTTTGCCACACCGAGCGGCAGCGCGCAGTTCGCCAGCGGCGCGGTGGATCCGTGCCGTACCGCGGACCTGTCAGCCGCTCCCAACAACCTGCCTCTTACCACCACCAACAACATAGCCAACCCGAACCGCGCGGAGCTGCAGGCGCTTTGCTCCGCGCAGATCAATGCCGCGGGTGGCAACAATGCTTCGGACTTCCACGCGAATCCGAACACATGGGATGTTGCCGGTGGCGCAGCGTTGATCGTGGGCAATCCGGACCTGAGGAACGAAAAGGCAGATACCTGGACGGCGGGTCTGGCCTTCACGTCGCCATTCGAGCATCCGCTGCTCAGAAGGATCTCCGCCACGCTCGACTGGTACAAGGTGTCGGTGGCTGATCCGATCGAGGTGCAACAAACGGCCGCCGTGGTCAATAGCTGTTTCAACGTCAATGGCGCCAACCCCGACTATTCGTTGAACGACCCCGGCGATTACTGCTCGCTGATCGTCCGTGACCCGAGCACCGGCGGGATCTCCTTCGTCTACAACCGGTTCGGCAACCAGGGCAAGCTGGAGATCCGCGGTGTGGACATGACCATGCGCTGGTCCGCACCGTGGGCCGACATGGGTCTGCCCAACGTGCCGGGTAGCCTGTCGGTGACCATCAATGGCAACTACCTGCTGAACCAGCTCCAGCGATTCGCGGGCAGTACCGATCGCATTGCCGATTACGCCGGCTATGGTGGGGCTTCCAAGATCCGCGCCAACACGGCGGTTGGCTACAACTGGGGCAGGGGCAATCGAGTGACACTGACCTGGGAGTACCGCGTGGCTACGGATACACCGACGGTGTTTACGCTCACGCCGGCGGCCGATGGCACCACTGGACCAGAGCTGCACAAGAACCCGCTGGTGGCCGGCTACCCGACCAGCAACCTGTTCGCGCTCACGGCCGGGACCAGGTTGGGTCGGGTCAATGCTTCGATCAGCGTGAACAACCTGCTGAACCAGAAGCCAAGGCCGGGCGGATACGACTATCGCAATCCGCACGGGGGAATCGGTACGTACAGCCCGTTCGATGATCTCGTGGGCCGTCGCTACTCGATCAATCTGTCGGCGGAATTCTGATCCCCGGAGGTTGATTCGCGTGAGCCCGGAGCCCCGGCGGTGCAGACCTCCGGGGCTCTGTTTTTATGGAGCACAATGCCAGCGCCGCCGGGGAGGCGCGCAAACCGGAGCCGGTCATCATGGACACCAAGCAGCCCGCAGCCGACCCGCCCGCGGCGTCCGGGCTCCTGCAGCACGTGGGCGAACTGGACATGGCCGGCAGACATGGCGAGGCGTATGAAGCGCTGGTCGCAGCCAGTCGGCAGGGCGACCAGCAGGCCATGTGCGAGCTCGGGCATCGCTTGCTGGTGGGTGACCGGACGCCAAAGCTGCCCAAACATGCCCTGACCCTGCTGCGGGAAGCGGCAAGGCTTCGGGAGCCTCGCGCGCTGGCACGCCTGGCCGCGCTGACGGCTGGTGGTGCATATGTGCCCCAGGATTGGCCGCTGGCACTGCGGTTGCTCGGAGAGGCCGCGGCAGCGGGAGATCCTTCTGCTCGCGGGCAGCTGTGGAGTCTGCAACCCTACGGCGCCCAACCGGCCGAGTGGCCGGTGATGGCGGCGCGCGTGCCCCTGGAGCTGTGGTTGAGGCCTGCGGATCAGCAATCGCTGCACGAAAAGGTGCGGCGCGTGCCGGCATTGGCGCCGATTGCGGTCTGCGAGTGGCTGATCGGCCGCGCCGCCGGTCGTCTGCAACCCGCACGTGTGTACGACTCGGTCAGCCGCAGCGAACTGGTGCATGAGATGCGTACCAACACGATGGCGGAATTCGGCTACGCAAACTACGACGTGGTGCAGTTCCTGGTGCAGGCGCGCATGTCGCTGACCTGTGGCTATCCCATGCAACACTTCGAGACGCCGATGGTGCTGAACTACCAGGTCGGCCAGCAGATCACGCCGCATTTCGATTTCATCGATGCGCAGGCCGCAGACTACGCCGAACAGATCCGCGAGCAGGGGCAGCGCATGATCACGTTTCTGCTCTATCTGAACGACGACTACCAGGGGGGCGAAACCACCTTCCCCGAGCTGGGCATCGTCCATCGCGGAACGGCCGGCGAAGGCCTGTATTTCATCAACGCCCACCCGGATCTGACGCCCGACAGGACCATGTTGCACACGGGTTCACCGCCGACCTCCGGAGAGAAGTGGGTGGTGACACAGTTCATTGTCAGCAAGCGGCTGCGTCCTTGACCCCAGGCGTCGCAACCCGGATTGCCCGCTACTTGTGCCGCGCGGCCTCATAGCGCTGGCGCGCCGCCAGGTATTCGTTCAGTCGCTGTTGCAGTTCCGGGTTCCTCTCAAGCAGCTCCTTCAGATGCCGGTCGAATTCGGCACGCTGATTCTCGATCCGGGCGCCTGTATCCGAGAAAGACTTGTCGGCGTACTCGGCGCCGGGTGCAGGCGGAGCTGTTGCCTGTGCCACGGGACCTCCGACCTCCCGACTGGTGGCCGATTGTTGCTGGCCAGTTGCCGTTTCGGTGTCGACCGAGCTTGCCAGGGCCAGTCCGCGGATGTACTCACGGGCCGCTTCCTCGGCGATCTCGGTTTCTGCACGCGTGCGGCAGGAACTGCTGCCACGCAGGCGTGAACCCGAGCGCTCCTCGTTCGCGCACAACATGGCCTGCCGCGGATCCTGATTCAGGCGGTTGTAGAGTTCGAAGAACTGCTTCTCGGCCTTGTTCATCTGCCCGCGCAGTTCGCGCTCGCCGGGTGGCTTGGCCTGGTCGGCAGCCTGGATTGGCGGCGCGCCAGTCCAGGCAATCAGCAACGCAACACACAACAGCCTCGTTGATCGCATGATCTCCTTCCTCTTGCGCGGATCCAGACCCATCTTGCGGCTTCCCACCAGCCACGGGCCTGATTATGCCGCGGGAACGGCAGCGCAGAGCCATCTGGTGTCGACGCTGGAACCGGGAATCGCCACCGCCGGCGTGCTGCTGGTGGTGGCGATCCGGGAGTCGATCGCGCTGGCGAGACCAGCGCGCACTCCCTAGGTGGACTTCATCTTGCCGACCACGAGGCCGATGACTGCACCGGCGATGCCGGTCAGCACGGCGCCGACCAATGGATCGACCAGCGCAACGGTCATCGTCGTATCGGTTCGCGTCCCGTACGAGAAGAACTGCGTCGCATAGCCCACCAGCAGGCCCAGGATCACACCCGTCTTGAGACCCGCAGCGACACCGCTGCGGCCGCCCAGCACGTAACAGATCAACGCGGCTTCGAGGATGCACCCTGCTGCGATTCCCCAGTACAACGGAACTTCGCGCATCGCCGCTGCTGCAGCGCCTGAATTGGCTTCGAAGAAATTCCCGAGCAGCAGCACATAGGTCACGTACCCGAGCACGAAGATCACGATGCCGCCGACAATACTCCCCACCACGAACTTGCTTGCGTTCACTTGAGACCCTCCAGCTTGTTGAATGTTTTGAATGCCGAAGTGACCAGACCGCGCCGAGTCTAGAACTGCGCCATTCGCGCAGCAAATTGCCGCAATGCGGTTGAGTCATTACCTATAGATGTCCTGTACAGAGCCAACTCGCCGTGACGGCCGGCGCTACACTTGGACCCATGGTTCCGGCTAGCCGAGTGGCACGCGCAGGCGCGATTCTGATGCTGTTACTGATGACTGCCTGCGGCGGTTCCGGTGGCAGCGAAGCTCCGGGCGCATCCGGGTCGGCTCCGCGCATCACCGCGCAGCCCGCCGCGGCGACCGTTACCAGTGGTGGCAGCGTCAGCTTTTCCGTGGTGGCCACCGGCGCGGCGCCGCTCTCCTACCAGTGGTATCGGGCGGGGGATCCCGTAGCAGGAGCCACGGGCACGACATTCACGATCGCTGCGGCCGGCGCGGCCGACGCCCGCAACTACTACGTCGTGGTCAGCAACAGCGCCGGCTCGGTCATGAGCGCGATCGTGGCACTGACCGTGCGACCTGCGGCAGGCTCGGGCGTCCCGCTGGATATCGTCATCACCAGCCAGCCTCTCCAGACGCGCGCGGCGCTCGGAGACGCCGTGAGCCTCACGGTGGCGGCCACCGGTAGCGGCAACCTGGCGTACCAATGGTACAAAGGTGGCGCAGCGGTACCGGGGGCCACGACCGCGACCTACACGATCCAGTCGCTGGCGGCGGGTCATGCCGGCCGCTACCGCGCGGTCGTCACCAATTCCACAGGGTCCCTGGCCAGTGCCGCCGCAATGCTGACTCCGACCAGTGGCGGCGAACCGGTCGATGTCTACGATCTGCACGACGGTTTCAATCCCGCCGATGAAATCAGCAATGTCACCTTCACGCACACGGTGACGCTCGCGGGTACCAGTGTCACATCCACGGGCTTCGCGACGTCCGCAACGACTGGCAGTGTCACGACGCTGACCGACGCTGCGGGCGCCACGGTGGTCGTCGATACAGCCGCCAGCCCGATCACCGTGGTCTCCACGGTGACTGCAGGCCGCGTCAGCGTCGTGCTCACCGGCACGTTTGCCACCGGCATCAAGTTCACCAGCAGCCGGCAGTTCGGCATCGTGCTCGATGGGGCGGCGATCACCAGCACAGTGGGACCTGCCATCAACGTGAACAGCGCGGTGCGCAGCTTCGTCGTGCTGCGCAATGCCAGCACGCTCACGGAGTCCTCGCCCGCGGGCATCGCGTCCAATGCGGCCTTCTACAGCAAGGGAACGCTGCTGTTCAGCGGCACGGGCGCGGCCACGATCACCGCCGGCGCCGATTTCGCCACTTCGGCGGTGAAGGCCAAGGCCGGTGTCCGCATCTCCGGCGGAACACTTGCGCTGAAGACCCGCTACAACCCGGTAATCAAGCTGGGCGGTCTGGAGGCGCTGGTTGCAGGCACGGACACTGCGAAGACATACGGCGTCTCGGCCACCAGCTCCTTCGTCATGGACGGTGGCACCGTGACGATTCATTCGGCGGATGTGCTGCCAGACGGCTCCTTTGCCGGCTGGGGACGCGGCATCGGCGTCAGCGGTGTCGACGATGCCAGCAGCGCGAAATCAAGCGTCATCCAGGACGATGGCTCCGTGGCTGCGGTGCGCACGGGCTTTCTGGTCGTCAACGACGGCTTGCTGACCATTGACACCTACGACAAGGCCATCACGGCCAAATACACCTGCCGTGGCGCCACGTACACCATCGCGGCCGGCACCTACAATGACTTCGATGGCGATGGCCTCTGCTCGACACCCGCCACGGAGACGGACACCGCGCCTGCCGATCCCAATCCCTTCGTCACCGTGAATGGCGGGCGAATTGTCATCCGCACCACGGGCACGTCCTGCGATTCCACCGAGGCGTTGAGTGGCCAGGCGGCCGCATGCACGAGCACCAGCCCGAAGGTCAGCCCCGAGGGCATCGAGGCCAAGTCGGTTGTCACCATCAACGGCGGCACGATCGAAATCGACTCCGCCGACGATGCCGTGAATGCCGGTGTGAGCATCGGCACCACCAACTACGCGACCGGCTACGGCAATGCCATCGTGGTGAATGGCGGCAGCCTCTATGCCGCCTCCGGCAGCAACGACGCCCTCGACAGCAACGCGGTGGCCAATCCCGGCCTGGTGGTCAACGGTGGCAAGTTGATTGCCCTTGGCGCTGGCCCGCCCGAAAAGGCCTTCGACATCGATCCGTACAACATCGCCTTCAACGGCGGCACTGCCATCGGCATCGGCTGGAAGAACAGTTTCGTTACCAGCATTTCGATGCAGCCCCATGCGGAACTGGATTCACTTGGCGCATTGCAGACGCTGGCGATCTGGAGAACCTCCGGCTCGCCGGCCCTGGTCTTTGCCTTCACCACTCCGGACTTCGCCAACGTGGGCGGCGGAGGGCATGCTGCCACGTTGTCCGATCCGGGGCTTCTTGCAGGCGAGAGCTACGTCTACGCCTATGTCGACCCAGCCAGCATCACCTGCGCAAGCTGGTTTCACGGCCTGTGCGTGGGGACGATGAGTGGCGCTGTGCCGGCCAGCGGCACCAGAACCCTTATGCTGCGCTGACCCGCGCAGCCTGGCCTGGCTGAGCCGGGTTGAATTTCCTTTCCGCACCCGCTCATACTCCGAACCGGCTCGCAAGACGCAAACTCACGAGAGATGAGGTCGCCATGAGGATCCGCCACGGACTGGCCATCGCACTGCTGGCATTGCTGGCCGCGCCACTCACCGCTTCCGCCGCCGACGCCTGGCGCCAGGTGGACACTGAACACTTCCGGGTGCTGTCGCAGGCGAATGATCGCGAGACCGCGAAATGGATCCGCGACTACGAACAGTTCATCGCCACTGCCAGCGACGCGCTCGGGATCAAGCCCCGCGCGCTGCCGCCGCTGACGATGATCCTGTTCTCGCGCGACAAGGACTACACGCCGTACAAGCTCAGGCGCCCGGATGGCAAGCCGGCCAAGGTGGCAGGGCAGTTCGTCACGCGGGGAGGCATCAGCTCCATCGCCATGGCGCTGGGCTCGGAGCAGGCCGAAGCCCGGCGCACCATCTTCCACGAGGCCACGCACTGGCTGACCAGCATCGATCCGGCGCCGCATCCCACGTGGTTCACGGAAGGTTTTGCCGAGCTGCTGTCCACCTTCGAGCAGGCAGGCAGCACCGTGAACTGGGCCAAGCCCATTGAACTGCATCTGGCGGACATGCAGGCCCAGGGCGTGATGCCGCTGCCGGAATTTCTCACGCGCGTGGATGCCCTGCGGGACCAGGACAGCCGCAGCGACCGTTTCTACCCGCAGTCCTGGGCATTCGTGCACTTTCTGCTGCTGTCGGGGGACAAGGCGCGTGTCGAGATGTTGAACCGGTTTCTGGCGGTCTACAGGACCAAATCCGGCGAAGAGACCGTGCGCGAGGTGTTCGGTCCCAACCTCGCGCAGCTGCAGCGCGACTTCAATCAGTACGTGGGCAAGGCGGCCTACAGCTACCTGACCGTGTCTGCGAAGCCGGTGGCGGATCCTCCTGCATCGGTGCCTGCCCCACCGGCCGTCGTCGAGGCCGCGCTGGGCATGATGGCGCTCGCCATCGGCGACAAGGAACTCGCGCAGCAGCATGCGAACCGCGCCATCCAGGCGTCGCCGGACCTGCCCGACGGCCATCAGCTGCTGGCCTACCTCGCCAGCGAGAACGATGACTTCGCTGCCACGGGCCGCCATGCCGAGGCGGCACTGAAGGCCGGCTCGCATGACTCGCAGATGCACATGCTGGTGGCGGAAGCCCTCGCGAGGAACTCCCAGAATTACGCGGAAACCAGGGCCGAGCGCATCGGTCACTACCAGCAGGCACTTGCGCTCAGGCCGACACGGCACGATGCCTACCAGCAGCTTGCCAACGACCTGCTGTTCGTCAACGAACCGCAGGCCGAGCACCAGGGCCTGCTCGAACAGGGGCAGCGGCAATTCAAGGACGACGAATGGATCAAGGTTTCGCTGGCCACCGTGAAAACCAGGCTGGGAACCGGAAGTGACGCGCTGCAGGTCATCGACCAGGCGCTGCGGCCCGGCAACACGCTTGCGGACTACCAGCGTCGCAATCTGGTCTCGGTACGGCGCAACCTGCTGATGCAGGGCATGGACGCGGAACTGAAGGCTGCGCAGGACAAGAATGACCTTGCCGCGGCGCGCGCCATCATTGCCAGGTACCGCCAGGCTGCCGGCAACGACGCTGATGTCCAGGCCTACCTGCAACGCCGTGACAGCCAGTTCGAGCTGAGCCAGCTGGTCGACCGCATGAATGACTTGCTGGCAGATCGCAACGCCGCCGCACTGGGCCCGGTGCTGGACCAGATTCTCGCGCACCCGGCAGCGACACCCGACCTGAAGGCGTTTGCCGAGAACGCGCGCCGCAGTCTGAAGTGAGGCCCCGCCTGGCGGCGAGGCCGATCAACCCTGCCGCAGCGGCTTGAGCGCCCTCGCCCAGGCTTCCACCTGGTCCAGCACCTGGCCCAGCGTCTTTTCCTGGTGCGGCGCCGGCTTGAAGGTCTTGAAATGCTCGAAATCACTCGCGAAGGTAAGGCTCACCTGCGCGCGCACGTCGGCGAGCTCCAGGTTGCTGCAGATCATGCGCAGCATGTCGACGGAACGCACGGCACCGGTGCCGCCATAGCCCACGAAACCGGCGGACTTGTTGTTCCATTCCCTGAACAGGAAATCCAGCGCATTCTTCAGAGCGGCATTGGGGCCGTGGTTGTATTCCGGCGTGACGAACACATAGCCATCGAAGCTGGCGATCTTTGCGGCCCATTTCTTCGTGTGCTCCTGCGTGCCCGGACCCATGGCCGGCGGCACCGGCTCGTCAAGCAGCGGCAGGTTGTAATCGACGATATCCACCAGCTCGTATTGGGCGCTGGTGCGCTGCTGGGCGATGCCGTTCACCCATTGCGCCACGGCCAGGCCATGGCGCCCGGGGCGGGTGCTGCCGATGATGATTGCAATCCGCATGGTCACTTCTCCTCAAGGATTTCGTTCATGTTCTTCCGGGTTCACCCCTGCCGGGCCCACTCGGCGAGCCGGCCGATGCCTTCCGTGATCATCTCGCGGGAAATGCCCGAGTAGGCAAGCCGGATGTAGTGCCCGGTCTCGTCCTTCTGGCGCGTGCCGAAATGATGGCGCGTGCAGAAGGAAACTCCCGTTTCATGCAGGGCAGCCCTGGCCAGTTCGGCGACGTCCTTGTAGCCCTTGTGCCGCACCAGTTCGGTCACATTGGGGAACAGGTAGAACGTCGCATCCGGCCGTGCCACTTTCAGCCCCGGCACGTGCTGCAACGCTGCGATCGCAGCGTCGCGCCGCCCCTGCAACTCCGCCAGGATGGGCGCAGCGCCTTGCGGATTCGCCAGTGCCGCGACACCGGCAGCCTGCACGAAATGCGTGGTGCAGCTTTCATCGTTCGTGTTCAGCTTGGCGATCTGCGCGATCACGTCCGCCGGGCCTGCGGCGCAACCCAGGCGCCAGCCCGTCATCGCGAACTTCTTCGAGAAGGTGTACAGGATGACCGTCCGCTCGGCCATGCCAGGCAACGACGCAATGGACGCTGACTTGCCGGCATAGCGCATCTCGAAATACGCCTCGTCCGACAGCACCTGGAGGTTGTGCTGGATGGCGATGCGGGCGATCTCGGCCATTTCTTCCGCGGAGCTCTCGCAGCCCAGCGGATTCTGCAGGTTGTTGTAGATCAGCAGGCGCGCCTGCGGCGCCAGCGCCCGCAGCTGTTCCAGATCGATACCGAAGCCCGTGGCGGTCTCGTGATAGCGATACGGCAGGGCCTTGCCGCCAAAGTAATTGATCTGGCTTTCGTAGATGGGGTAGCCGGGGTTCGGATACAGCACCCCATCACCGGGATTCATCAGTGCCTGGATGAACTTGGTGATCACCGGCTTGCCACCCGGCTGCACGACAATATTGTTCGCGCCGAGCGTGAGGCCGCGATCGCCCCCGATGTTGGCCGCCAGCGCTTCCCGCAGCGGTGCAATGCCGGCCGCCGCGCAGTAGCCCGTCTTGCCGTCGGCAATGGCCCGGTTCATGGCCTCGACGATATTGGCCGGCGTGGGGAGGTTGATGTCGCCCAGGTGGAAGGGAAACACACGGTTCCCCCTGGAAGCCCACTCCCCCGCCGCGAGGGATACGGCAAACGCCGTTTCCGTCCCCAGGAGCTCCTGTCGTTTTGCCAGCTGCATGAACCCCCCACTGCTATCCGGAATCGGCTGGGGCGGTACTTTAGCCGCAACCGGCTCCGCAGCGGGAGCATGACCTGATTCGCCGGCGTTACACGCCCTGGCCGGGCTCAATCGCGCGAGGCGCGCACATCCAGCGCATCACGCAGCCCATCGCCGAGGAAGTTCAGCGCGAACAGGGTGACGCTGAGCACGACGCCCGGGAAGATCAGCAGCCACGGATACTCTTCCATCGTCTCCACACCATCCGAAATCAATGAGCCCCATGACGAGGCCGGTGGCTGCACGCCCAGGCCGAGGAAGGAGATGAAGGCCTCGAGCAGCATGACGGAGGGAATCGTGAGTGTGGTGTAGACGATCAGCGGTCCCAGCGCGTTGGGGATCACGTGGCGCGCGATGATGGCCGCGCGCGACAGGCCCAGTGATATGGCGGCTTCGACGAATTCCTGCTGCCTGAGCCCCTGCACCTGGCCGCGGATGATGCGCGCCATGGTCAGCCATTCCACCGCGCCGATGGCCAGGAACAGCAGCAGCATGCTGCGCCCGAAGACCACCGTGAGCAGCACCACGAAGATCATGAACGGCAACGCGTAGAGGATATCCACGATGCGCATCATCACCGCATCGGTACGGCCGCCGATATAGCCGGCCATCGCACCCCAGGTCACGCCGATCAGCAGCGCCACCGAGGTGGCGATGAAGCCAACCATCAGCGACACGCGGCCGCCGTACAGGATGCGTACGAGCAGATCGCGGCCGAACGGATCCGTGCCCAGCCAGTGCGCCGCGGACGGCGGCGCGGCGCCCAGCACCAGGTCCTGCTGTTCGTAGCCATAGCTCATGAACCACGGTGCCACCACACAAGCCAGACCGATGACGATGAGGATGAAGCCGCCAATCACGGCCAGGCGGTTGCGCTTGAGGCGCGCCCAGGCGTCCTGCCACAGCGAAGTGCCGCGTTCATAGCGGGCAATGTCTTCTGCGGTGGCGCTCATGCCTTGCCCCCGAGCGCGCCGCGCACCCGCGGATTGAGCCACGCTGCGAGAACGTCGGACAGCAGGTTGAAGATCACGATCAGCGCAGCAAGGAAGGTGGTCGTGCCAAGAATCATCGTGTAGTCGCGATTGAACGCGGCCTGCACGAAGAAGCGGCCGAGGCCGGGCACCTGGAACACGGTTTCCACTACAAAGGAACCGCTGAGCAGCCCGGCAAAGGCGGGACCGAGGAAGGAAACCACCGGGATCAACCCGCCACGCAGCGCATGCTTGAAGATCACGACCCGCTCCGGCAATCCCTTGGCACGCGCGGTGCGGATGTAATCCTGCGACATCACTTCCAGCACCCCACCGCGAGTGAGGCGCGCGACGTAGGCCGCATAGGCGGCGCCGAGCGTGAGGCTGGGCAGGATCTTGTCGCCAGGCACATCACCCCAGCCGGAGACCGGCACCCATTCCAGCCAGATGCCGAACACCAGCACCAGCACCGGGCCCAGCAGCAGCGTGGGCATGCAGATGCCGGTCATCGCCGCTGACATGGGCAGGTAGTCTCGCCAGGTGTTGGGATGCAATGCAGCCATCAGGCCGGCGCCCATGCCCAGCAGCACCGCGACCAGCAACGCATACAGGCCGAGCTCTGCCGTGGCGGGAAACCCGGCGGCGATCAGTTCGTTCACGCTCCGTCCCGGGTACTTGAAGGACGGTCCAAAGTCGCCATGGGCCAGATCCTTCAGATAGGTGCCGTACTGCGCGAGCAGTGGCTGGTCGAGGTGGTACTGCGCCTCGAGCGCGCGCTTCACCTCGGGAATCACTGCCTTCTCGGTGTCGAAGGGCCCGCCAGGCGCGAACCGGATCAGGAAGAAGGTGAACGTGATGACGGCCAGCAGCACCGGTATCGCCTGCAGCAGCCGCAGCCAGATGAAGCGCGCCATTACTTTACCGGCTCCAGGTAGATGTCCTGGAAGGAGTAGTAATCCAGCAGGTTGCTGGGCATGCCCTTCACGCTGGAGCGCACCAGATGCTTGGTCACATAGGTGTAGATGGGAATGACCGGCACTTCTTCCATCAGGATGGTCTCGGCCTTGTAGAAGCCTGCCAGCCGCTCCTCGCGCGTCTTCATCGCCGGAATCCTGCGCAGGATCAGGTCGTCGAATTCCTTGTTCGACCAGTTCGTGTTGTTGTTGCCGCCGTCGGTGATCCACAAATCCAGGAACGTGTTCGGGTCCACGTAGTCGCCGATCCAGCCCTGCCGCGCCAGCGTGAAGTCCTTGTTCTGGCGGGTATTCAGGAACACCTTCCATTCCTGATTGACCATCGTGACATCGATGTTCAGGTTCCTCCTCCACATCTGCTGCAGGGCCACCGCGATCTTGCGATGCCCCTCGTGCGTGTTGTAGAGGATCTCGATCGGCGGCATGCCCTTGCCGTCCGGATACCCGGCCTCGGCCAGCAGCCTGCGCGCGCCTTCCGGGTCGTAATCGAACAGCTTCGGCGGCTGGTAGCCGATCGTGCCCGGCGGCGTCATCGCATAGGCCGGCACCTGCACGCCCTTCAGGACGGTCTCGACCAGCGTCTTGCGATCCACCGCCATGTTCAGCGCCTTGCGCACGCGCACGTCGGTGAGCCCGGGCTTCTTCACATTGATCATGTAGTAGTAGGTGCCCTCGTACAGATCGAGCCGGATCTGGTCGCGATGGTTCTCGCGCCAGCCGGGAATCTTGTCGATGGGAACATCTTCGGTGCGATGCAGCTGCCCGGAGCGGAACATGCGCTCCTCGGTGGAGATGTTCTCGGTGGGATAGAACATCACGGCATTCAGCCGCACGTGCCCGGCATCCCAGTATTCGGGATTGCGCTCCACGCGCACGAACTTGTTGAGCTTCCAGCCGGCCAGCCGGAACGGCCCGTTGCTGACCATGTTGCCGGGCCGGGTCCAGCGCGTGGCCTTGTCGGTGGGAGACCCGAACTTCTCGATGACATGGCGCGGCACCGGAAAGTAGCTGGCATGCGAGATCAGCTGCAGGAAGTAAGGCGTCGGCGCGTTGAGTTCGACTTCAAGCGTGTGCGGATCGGTCACGCGCACGCCGACCTGGTCGAAATCCTTGATGTCGCCGGACAGGTACTTTTCCGCATTCTTCAGCGGGAACAGCATGTAGGAGTATTCATTGCCGAGCGCCGGCTGCAGCGCGCGCCACCAGCTCCAGCGGAAATCCTCCGCGGTCAGCGGCGTACCATCCGACCAGCGCGCATTCTCGCGGATGTGGAAGCGGTAGATGAGCCCGTCCGGGCTGAGCTCCCACTTGTCGGCCATGCCGGGGGTGGGCTCGAGCGTGGCCGGGTCCTTGTGCACCAGCCCCTCGAACAGCGCATCCAGGATGTGCGATTCGGGCACGCCCGTGACGGCATGCGGATCGATGCCCTGCGGCTCGGTGCCATTGCCGAAATGCAGTACGCCGGTGGCATCGCCCTCCTGCACCCGATTGCCGCCGCCGGAACAGGCAGCCACCAGCGCACAAGCCGCCAGCAAGGCAACGCACGGGCCATGGCGCCGCAAGAGATGCATCACTGGACGGGCCCTCCGGCTTCCTGCCATGGCCTGACGGCAGCATGCGCCACCGCCAGCAGCGCGCGCGCGTAGTCGGTGGTCGGTGCCGCCCACAACTCCTCGGTGGGCGCGCTCTCCAGCAACTTGCCCTTGTGCATCACCATCACGCGATCACACAGATAGCGCACCACGGCCAGGTCATGCGAGATGAACAGCATGGTCAGGTCGTGCTTCGCCACCAGTGCCAGCAGCAGTTCCAGAATCTGTTTCTGGATGGTCACATCCAGCGCCGAGACGGGCTCGTCGGCGATCACCAGCTCGGGGCGCGTGGCGATGGCGCGGCCGATGGCGATGCGCTGACGCTGGCCACCGGAAAACTCGTGCGGGTACTTGCGCACATAGGCGCGGGCCAGGCCCACATCATCCATGAGGCTGAACACCGCCTGGTTCAGGTTCCTGCGATTGACGATCCCGTGCAGCAGCAACGGCTCGGCCAGCGTGTCGTAGATGGTCATGCGCGGGTTCAGCGAACCATACGGATCCTGGAAGATCATCTGCATGCGCCGCCGCCAGGGCAGCATTGCTTTCGCGGTCTTGCCGATGAGCTCCTCGCCATCGAACTTCACCGAACCGGTGGCGTTGACCAGCCCGAGCACGCTGCGTCCGAGGGTCGACTTGCCGGAACCGCTCTCGCCCACCAGACCCAGCACCTCACCACGCTGCAGATCGAAGCTGACATCATCCACCGCCACCACTTCCGCACCGGTGCCGCGCATCGAGCGGAAGCGCGTGGTCAGATGGCTGACCTGCAGCAGCGGCTGTGCCGTGGAGCGCGACTCCACCTGCTTGGCGCCATGCGGAATGGCGGCCAGCAGCTTGCGTGTGTAGGCGGATTCCGGAGCCGTGAATATGCGCCGCACGGGCCCCTGCTCCATGGCCACGCCGTCCTGCATGACCAGCAGCTGGTCGGCAAGACCCGCAACCACGCCCAGATCATGGCTGACAAAGATCACGCCGAGATTGCGTCGTACACGCAGCTCGTTGATCAGCATCAGGATCTGCTGCTGGACGGTCACGTCCAGTGCCGTGGTGGGTTCATCGGCGATCAGCAGGCGCGGCTCGGCGATCAACGCCATGGCGATCATCACCCGCTGGCGCATGCCGCCCGAGAACTGGTGCGGGTACGCATCGATGGTGGAAGCCGGGTCGCGGATCCCCACCTCGTCCAGCAGTGCGATTGCCCTCTCCCGCGCCTCAGCGCGGTTCTTGTGCCGGTGATACAGCAACGGCTCCATCATCTGCTCGCCCACCGTGAGGTACGGGTTCAGGCAGGTCATGGGGTCCTGGAAAATGAACGCGATCTGGTTGCCGCGCACCCGGCGAAGTTCCTCGCCGTGCATCTTCAGCAGGTCGCGGCCATCGAACATTGCGCTGCCGGCCTCGATACGGCCGGGTGGCATGGGGATCAACCCCAGCAGCGAATAGCAGCACACCGACTTGCCTGAGCCGGACTCGCCAACGATTCCCAGCGTCTGGCCCTGCTCCACGTCGAAGCTGACGTCGCGGACTGCCTGCACCACCCCGTTGCGGGTATGGAAGGAAACGCTGAGATCGCGGACTTCAAGCAAGGCCATGGCGCGTCGACTATAGATCAACCACCCCTGCCCCGGGCTAGAATCCCGGCTCCTACAGGGAGGTTCGCATGGCTACGCGTCGATCGCCCGCATTGCTCGTCGCAACCCGAAAGGGTGCATTCATCCTGAAGGCAGACCCCGCGCGGCGCAGCTGGCAGACCGGCGCCCCGATCATGCTGGGACATATCGCGCATCACCTGGTGCAGGACCCGCGCGATCCCCGGGTGATTCTGTTCTCGGCCCGCACCGGTCATCTCGGACCGACCATCTATGTCTCGAAAGACCGGGGTCGCAACTGGAAGGAAGCCAGCAGTCCGCCGGCGTTTCCCAAGGCACGCGAGGGCTTCAAGACCCATGTCCTGGACCACAGCTTCTGGCTGACGCCCGGTCACGCCAGCGAACCCGGCGTCTGGTACGCCGGCTCTTCCCCGCAGGGCCTGTTCCGCAGCGAGGATGGCGGCGAGAGCTGGCAGCCGGTCAGTGGCCTGAACGACCATCCCGAATACAGCCAGTGGATGGGCGCCGTGGAGAACGGCACGCCCGACGGCCCCAAGCTGCATTCGGTGATCGTCGATCCGCGCGACCGCAATCACCTGTATGTGGCCATGTCCAGCGGCGGCGTGCATGAGTCGCTGGATCGCGGCGCCACCTGGAAGGCGCTGGTCCAGGGATTGAACGTGGTCGAAGGCTTCCCGGCCGACAAGCTGTACGTGCACGATCCGCACTGCATCCGGATGTGTCCTTCAAACCCCGATCGCCTCTACCAGCAGAACCACTGCGGCATCTACCGGCTCGACCGACCCGGCGAAGTCTG
>CAYWDZ010000023.1:0-22229 GCA_964456255.1 uncultured Steroidobacteraceae bacterium
AGCTCGCTGCGCACAGCGACCTCGATGCGGGTCTTCGGCACGAAATCCACGACGTATTCGGCGCCGCGGTAGAGCTCGGTATGGCCGCGCTGGCGACCGAAGCCCTTCACTTCCGTGACGGTCATGCCGGATACACCGATTTCCGACAACGCGGCACGTACGTCGTCCAGTTTGAATGGCTTGATGATTGCAGTAACCAGTTTCATTGCGAGACTCCCGCCTCCGTTATTCTCAGGTCCAGTCAAGTGCGGTCCAGGGACTGGGATTCTTGATTGCACCTTTCATGCCACGGGCATCCTAGCGTGAAACCCATCGCACCGCAGCCTTGGGCCCCCTCCACAGCGGTCTTGTCGCACCAATTTGGGGCGCCTTGATCCGCGTGGCGCGCGATGCTGGTGCGCAGCGGTACGGCGCGCATCAAAGCCGCGCGAACCAGTCGGCCAGGTAGTCTTCGAAGGTTCCGGTCTGGTTGGCCTCGATGCTGGCCTGCCTGGCCATCGATTCACGCACTCCAGCCTCGAATTCTGCCAGCCTCCCCTCATTGGGAGGAGGCAGCGACAGCATGTAGTCCCGGTGCAGGCCGGACATGCGCCTCGCGAGGTCATGGAAGGATTCGCGGGTGGCCGTCAACTCGCGCAGCAATCGTGCCGACGGCGTGCACTCCACATCCGCCAGCTTCTCGATCTGGGCATGCAAGGCCGCGGCGTAGGGACGCGCCGCATCGCCCTGATCCAGCAGCTCGCAGATGCCGGCCATGCCATCGAGGATTTCGTGCGCCCAGGAGGCCAGCGGCAGCTGACGGCCATCGCGCTCCAGGTTCAAGCCGGGTTCGCGGCCACGCCACGCAACCTTCAGGAAGTTGTCGTCGATGGCCTCCTGTTCGCCAGGGCCGATCGGCGGACTTGTCTTCAACAGGCACAACGCCGCGAAAGCCTCCAGGAACCGCAGGCTTGTCTGGTTGACGCCCACCGGGTCGAACGCGGAAACGTCCAGCGCCCGCATCTCGATGTATTCCACGCCGCCACGACGCAGCGCGCTGCTCGGGCTTTCGCCCGACTGGGCCACACGCTTGGGCCGGATCGGGCTGTAGAACTCGTTCTCGATCTGCAGCACGCTGGTGGAAAGCTGCAACCAGGTATTCCCGCGCTTCAGGCCGATCTGCTCATACGCAGGATGTGGCGTGGTCACGGCGCGCCGCAGGTCGCGCAGGTACTCGTCGAGGCTGTTCACTGAAACGCTGACGCCAGCCTGGTTGCGGTTGCGATAACCGATGTCGCTCATGCGCAGTGAAGTCGCATGGGGCCCACAGGCCGTCCCGGCATCCAGCAGTTCCAGTCCCGCCGGGGATTCATCGAGGAAGTCACGTCCCACTGCAGGAGAGGTACCGAACAGGTACAGCACGATCCAGCCCAGGCGGCGGAAATTGCGCAGCAGATCGAAGTAGCTCGCCGAACGGAATTCCACCGTGACGCGACTCTCGGCACGTGCTGCCGCATACACGTCCCAGAACCCTGCCGGAAACGAATAGTTGAAATGCACTCCGGAAATCGCCTGCATCATCGCGCCGTAGCGATTGCGCAGGCCTTCGCGGTACACGCTCTTCATGCGGCCGACGTGGGACTCGCCGTAGTACGCAGTTGGCACGGCCGCATCACCCGTGAGCGGGCAAGGCATCGACGTGGCCCACAGCAATTCATTGCCCAGCCGCCGATAGACGAACTGGTGCAGATCACACAGGTACTGCAGCAGTTCCCAGGTCCGGGGAAATGCCGGCGTAACGAGCTCGATCAGCGCTTCGGAGAAATCCGTGGTGATGTGCTCGCTGGCAAGCGCCGAGCCCAGTGCAATGGGGTGCGGCGTGGTCGCGATCTGCCCCGCAGGGGAAACCCGCAGACTCTCCCTTTCGACCCCCTTGAGGCCATGCTGCAGCACGCCGGGCTCACGGGAGTTGACCAGCGAGGCAAGGCGCCTTTCGAAGAGGGTATCGATGGCTCGCGGCATGGGCGCGCCAGTCTACACGCTCACCCGAATGGTGGCATGCTAGGCAG
Source organism: uncultured Steroidobacteraceae bacterium (assembly GCA_964456255.1). Classification (GTDB taxonomy): domain Bacteria; phylum Pseudomonadota; class Gammaproteobacteria; order Steroidobacterales; family Steroidobacteraceae; genus ZC4RG30. The sequence continues at coordinate 2,049 of CAYWDZ010000023.1, forward strand.
CCATGCTAGTAGGAACCACTGTAAGGCGCGTCGCGATAGTGGGCGGCGTACGCATACCCTTCGCACGTGCCCACGGCGCATATGCCGCGGCCAGCAACCAGGACATGCTTACCGCCGTACTGCGCAGCGTGGTCGACCGCTATGGCCTCGCGGGAGTGCGCCTGGGTGATGTCATTGCCGGCGCCGTGCTCAAGCACTCCAGGGACTTCAACCTGGTGCGTGAATGCGTGTTGTCGTCGGGCCTTGATCCACAGACGCCCGGCCTCGACATCCAGCGCGCCTGCGGCACCAGCCTTGAAGCCGCGATCCTGATCGGCAACAAGATCGCGCTCAACCAGATCGATGCGGGCATCGCCGCAGGTGTCGACACCATCAGTGATGTGCCCGTGGTCTACCCCGCGGCCTTTCGCGAGCTGCTGTTCCGGAGCTATCGCGGTCGCAATGCATGGCAGCGACTGAAGCCCTGGTTCGGCCTGCGTCCGCGGCATTTCAAGCCAGTGACGCCTGGCGTGGTCGAACCGCGTACTGGTCTTTCGATGGGCCAGAGCTGCGAGCTGATGGCCAAGACCTGGAAGATCAGTCGCGTGTCGCAGGACGAGCTGGCGGCGCAGAGCCATCTGCATGCGGCTGCATCCTGGAAGGCCGGCTTCCATGCCGACCTGGTCGTGCCGTTCCTCGGACTCGATCGCGACAACAACGTGCGTGCAGACACCAGCGTCGAAAGACTGGCGAAGTTGCGCACCGTGTTTGATCCGACTCCGGCCGGCACGCTCACTGCCGGCAACAGCACGCCACTTACCGATGGCGCAGCTGCGGTGCTGCTTGCCAGCGAGGAATGGGCCAGGGCACGCAACCTGCCGGTGAAGGCACTGCTGACCCACGGCAAGAGCTGGGCGGTGGATTTCGCCGGCGGACACGAAGGCCTGTTGATGGCTCCGGCCCATGCGGTCTCGGCCATGCTGAAGGACGCAAGACTGGCGCTGCAGGATTTCGACTTCTACGAAATTCACGAAGCCTTTGCGGCACAGGTGCTGTGCACGCTGAAGGCCTGGGAATCGGCCGACTACTGCCGCGAGCGACTGCGTCGCGACGAACCGCTGGGCTCGATCGATCTGAGCAAGCTCAACATCAAGGGCAGCAGCATTGCCGTCGGCCATCCTTTCGCCGCGACCGGTGCGCGCATCCTCGCCGTTGCCGCCAAGTTGTTTGACGAGCTGCCGCATGCAAGGCGCGGCCTGATCTCCGTGTGCACCGCCGGCGGCATGGGCGTGACCGCCATCGTGGAGCGACCGTCCTGAGCTGCTGCCATGGGTGAATTCACGCGCCTGATGGCCCGCGATGGCCACGAGTTCGATGCCTGGCTCGCGGCGCCGCCCGGCATGGCGCGTGGTGCCGTGCTGGTGCTGCAGGAAATCTTCGGTGTCAACGCACACATCCGGGCAGTGACCGACGGCTTTGCCGCTGCCGGCTACGTTTCCATCGCGCCGTGTCTGTTCGATCGCGCCAGGCGCGGCGTCGACATGGGCTACGGACCCGACGATGTCGTGCTGGGCCGGGGCTATGTGCTGCAGCTGCAGGAAGCAGGTCTGCTGCGCGACATGCACGCCTGCATCAATGTGGTGAAGCATGCCGGCGCCGTGGCCGCGGTGGGCTACTGCTGGGGCGGGTCCCTGGCCTACCTTGCCGCCTGCGAATTGCCGGTTGCCTGCGCGGTCTCCTACTACGGAACGCGCACGGCGCAGTTGCTGGACCGCAAGCCGCGCGCGCCCGTGCAATACCATTTCGGCGCACAGGACAAGACCATTCCGCCGGAAAGCATCGCGAAGATCCGCGCCGCCGACCCGGGTGGCGAGTTCCATGTCTACGATGCCGACCACGGCTTCAATTGCGATCATCGCGCCGCGTGGAACCCCGCTGCCGCGGAGCTTGCACGTGAGCGCACGCTGGCATTCATCGAACGGCATCTGGCCGGAACGGACCACGTGCCTGGCGACGACGCACAATTGCCGGACAAGTGGGCTGATGCCTAGCTACGAACCCTCTCCCCGGTATCGCGACGCGGGCCCATACCGCACCGGCGTACTGCTGGTGAATTCGGGCACACCGGATGCGCTCACGACCGCCGGCATCCGCAGCTTCCTGCGCCGCCTGCTCTCCGACCGGCGCACCATCGAAACGCCGCGACTGATCTGGAATCTCATTCTTTATGGAGTGATCCTGCCGCTGCGGCCATCGCGGGTGCTGCCCAAGTACCGGCGCGTGTGGCAGGAAAATGGTTCCCCGCTGCTGACCACCTCCATGGCGCTGCGCGATGTGCTGCGCACCAGCCTGCGCGACAGCGCCGGCGAACCCGTGGCGGTGGAACTGGGCATGCTGTATTCCACGCCCGACGTGGCGCAGGGCCTGGCAGCTCTGCGCGCCGATGGCGCCCAGCGCATCCTCGTGCTGCCGCTGTTCCCGCAGTATTCGGCCACCACCAATGCGGCGGTATACGACCAGGTCGGCGAGGCATTGCGCCGCTGGCGCCACGTGCCCGAACTGCACCTGCTGCCCGACTATGCTGTTGAACCGGCGTACATCGCGGCGCTGGCCGACAGCGTGCGGGCGCATCGCGCCGAGCACGGTGCGGGCGAGCATCTGCTGATCACCTTTCATGGCATTCCGAAGGCGTACACCGATGCGGGGGATCCTTACGGTCGCAAGTGCGTGCTCACCGCGCAGGCGCTGGCGCGTGAGCTGGGTCTTGCCGATGGCAGCTGGACGCTGAGCTTCCAGTCACGCGTGGGTGTGGCCGAATGGCTCAAGCCCTACACCGTCGAGACAGTGGCCGACCTCGCGCGGCGCGGCGTCAGAAGGCTCGATGCCATCTGCCCGGGGTTTGCGATCGACTGCCTCGAGACCATCGACGAGATCGGTCATGAGGTGGATGAAATCTTCCGCGAGGCGGGCGGCGAGAAGCTGCGTTACATCCTGGCGCTCAACGCGAGCACGCCGCACGTGGAGCTGCTGACCGGGATATTGAGACCGCTGCTGTGAAGCCCATGCCGGGGCGGTTCCTGGAACTGGCGCTGGTTACCGCCGACCCGGGTGCCAGCTGGAGCGAGCTGCGGCAGCTGGGCTTTGCCGATGCAACCAGCGGCGACATCTGGACGCATCCCTATGGAGTCGTGGCCTGCGAGGGGCTCGCCATTGGTCTGCATGCGCGCGGTGATGAGGCAGTGAGCCTGATCTTCGTGAGGCCGCAAGTGGCCGCACTGGAGCGCGAACTCTCGGCGCGCTTCATCGAGGTGGAGATGACCCGTCTCGGCAGTGACGTGTTCAATGAACTCGGCGTGCGCGAACCGGGCGGCATGCTGCTCAGGGTGATCGAAGCGCGCACCTTCTCACCGCCCGCGGAATTGCCATTGCAGACCGGGCTGGGCCGATTCCAGTCCATCAGTCTGCCGTGCGCGGATCTGGCTGAAGCGCAGGGCTTCTGGGAGCGGCTCGACCTGGAAGTCGTCGAGGGCAGTGCTCCGTGGAACAGCATTGCGGTGGCAGGCCTGCCGATCGCCTACCACGAGAGCAGCAGTTTCAAGGAGCCGGCGCTGATCTTCGATGGCACGCGTGCGCTGGACGATCAGGCATTGCGCGCCGCGGGCGCGATCGTTGGTCGGCCGCTGCCGGCCTGGCGCGGACACCAGCACCGCATGCTGCGCAGTGTCGAGGGACTGGCCATGATCCTGCTGCAGCCCGGCGCCGCGGCTTCAGCCTGACGCCGCCAAAGCCGTACCTGCTCAGCGTCGATGCGATCGCTGGCGGCCGACATCGCTGTCGACGGCCCTGGCCATCTTTTCCGATGCCCCTTCAACAGCCAGGATCAGCGTGGGCGCGAGGTGGCTCACTGCGATGGGCGGGCGCCCCTCCGGCCGCGCTTCCAGCAGGCAGCGCTTGTCGTCCTGACTGCGCTTCGACGCATTTTCGTCGCTGAGATGGATCTCGACGCGCGTGATATGCCCGGCGAAGCGACTGAGGAAGCCCTCCACGATGCCCTTCAACTGCCCGGCTTCCGATTCGGTGACTTTCAGGTTGTGGTCGGTATTGATCTGAATCTGCATGCGGATCTCCGAGGGCACGCCCAAAGCGTGCCGGACATTCAGGTTAGCAGCTAAAGTACTATCCGTCGTGACCGCCACGGGGGTTGAATCATGAGCAGGCGATTGCATGTGGGTGTATTGCTGGTGCTGGCCGCCACGGCGTGGGGAGTGCTGGCGCAGGCCCCATCCTCCGGCCCACGCAAGTACCCCGACGGCTACATCTCCGGGCGCGTCATCAATGGCAACCGGCCCGAAGCGGGCGTGTGGGTCATCGCGGAAACGAAGGAGACCAACACCCCGTTCATCAAGATCGTCGTCACCGACGACCAGGGCCGCTTCACGCTGCCGCAGTTGCCGGATGCGACCTACAACGTGTGGGTGCGCGGCTACGGACTGCTGGATTCGGCGCAGGTCAAGGGCCGCCCCGGCGACACGCAGCTCGAACTGAAGGTCCAGACCGCAACGAATCCGCAGGATGCCGCGAAGGTCTATCCGGGCGACTACTGGCTGTCCCTGCTGAAGGTGCCGGACGCGAGCAACTTCCCCGGCACCGGCAACAAGGACACGGGCGGCAATGGCTTCTCACCCGCAATCCTCAGCCAGGACGACTGGATGCACCGCTTCAAGAAGGACTGCAACTTCTGCCACCAGCTGGGCAACCAGATCACGCGCACGCTCACGCACATGGACTTCGACAAGCTCGGGTTCAAGTCGCACGAAGATGCGTGGGTGTACCGCACCACGCTGGGCGTGCGCGGCAGCAGCATGGCCGCGGCCTTCCTGCAGTTCGGCGCCGAGGGCCAGGGCAAGACATTGGCCGACTGGACGCGCGCGGTGGCAGGGGGCGCCGTGCCGCCGATGCCGCCGCGGCCGCAGGGCATCGAGCGCAATGTGGTAACCACGCTGTGGGATATCGGCGGCCCGCAGGATTTCATGCACGATGAAATCGCCACCGACAAGAACAATCCGGCGGTGAATGCATTCGGGCCCATCTACGCGGTGTCGGCCGGTCACGGCACGCTCAATGTGGTCGATCCGGTGACCAACGATTCATGGAAGATCGTCATCCCCACGCGCGAGGATCCGCGCGAAGTACGCACGCGATTCCCGCCGCCGTCACGACCTTCGAACTTCTGGGGCATGGAGCACCTGTGGGGCCTGGAAAATCCTTCCGACCCGCACAACCCGATGATCGATTCGCGCGGCCGCGTGTGGTCGACCTCCAAGATCCGCAATGACGAGCCCGCGTTCTGCCAGCAGGGCAGCCGCAACAAGTACGCGCAGTACTACCCGCTGCGCAGCAGCGCCCGGCAGGCCTCGGTGTACGACCCAGCCACCGGCAGGTTCGAACTGATCGACACCTGCTTCGGAACGCATCATCTGCAATTCGCCAGCGATGCCGACCACACGCTGTATTTCAATGAGCTGACTGGCCCGATGTTCGGCTGGGTGAATACCCGGCTGTACGACCAGACGCACGATGAACAGGCCTCGCAGGGCTGGTGCCCGCAGATCATCGACACCAACGGTGACGGGAAGATCACCAAACCGTGGAATGCGGCCAACAGCCGCAATCCGGATCCGAAGCTCGATACCGAGATTCGCAGGAACCTGTATTCGCTGATCCCGGACCCCAACAACGGCAATATCGTGTGGGGTGCATCCGAAGGCACCAACGGCGAGGAGCGCGGCTACATCGTGCGCCTGGATCGCGGCGCCAATCCACCGGAGTCCTGCATCTCCGAGGTCTATCGCGTGCCCAGGGGCACGCTGAATCCGCGCGGCATCGACATCGACAGTCAGGGCCACCCCTGGGTGGCGATGGCGGCCACTTCGCAGTGGGCGCGCTTCGATCGCAGCAAGTGCAAGGTGACGAACGGCGCCGGCGCCGACAGCGGCGACATCTGCCCGGAAGGCTGGACGGTGTGGCAGACACCAGGTCCGAAATTCCAGGGCACCAGCTACCCGGCCGATTTCCATTACTTCGGCTGGGTGGATCGATTCGATGTCTCGGGCCTCGGCAAGGACACGCCCATCCTCACCGGCTCCAATTCGGACTCACTGATCGCGCTCGACCCGGCCACCGGCAAGTGGACCTACCTGCGCGTGCCCTACCCGCTGGGCTTCTACCAGCGCGGCATGGATGGCCGCATCGACGATCCGAATGCCGGATGGAAGGGCCGCGGGCTGTACGCCAACTACGGCACGCATCTGGTGTGGCATATAGAAGGTGGCAAGGGCACGACGGGCAAGATCGTGAAGTTCCAGATACGGCCCGATCCCATGGCCCATTGAGTGGAGTCGCCTGCCCCTGCGGGCCTTGCCGTTTGACATAAAGCAGACGGCAAGGGCGCACCAGTTCACCTTTCATTGAAGTGACTGCGCCGGTTCCTCAAGCCGGCAGGCGGGGTTCCGATACCCGCTGGTACATGTTGCACGATTACAAGACTCCCGCGTCCAGGGAGCGGACTCGATACCCCATTGCCCGGTTGATCCTCAGCGCAGTGCTTGCCCTCGCGGCACCATCGCTGTCGGGTGCGGCAGACCCGGAAGAGGACCGCTGGCGCATCAGCGGCTTTGGCACGGCAGGCATCGTGCACACAGACACATCCGAGCCGTGGCTGCTGGCCCGCGACGTGACCCAGACCGGCGCCTCCTCCGCCACCAGCGCGCTGGTGGATTCGAGGGTGGGCTTGCAGGTCAACTGGCAGATCAACGCAGAGTGGGAAGCAGTCGCCCAGGCCGTGCTGAAGGATCGTACCAACGGCGCTCCTGCGCACGAATCCATTGAGTTCGGATTTGTCGCCTGGCATCCGGCGCCCGCCTGGTCCGTGCGACTGGGGCGCGTCAAGCCTGATGTGTTCCTGCTCGCCGACGTACGCGATGTGGGATATGCGCTGCCCTGGGTGCGGCCCAACATCGAGTTCTACGGCTGGATACCCAGCGCCTCACTCACCGGCGGGAACGTCGCCTACCAGTGGCAGCACCGCAGCGCCGACTGGTCCGCAAAGCTGTGGGCTGGTCAACTGCACAGCTCTGTCAGTGCCCTGCGTAGCGACTCGCGCGTTGCGTGGAAGGGCCGCGACACCTACGGACTGACGCTGACTAGAAAGAGCGGCCCACTGACCGTGAAGGCCAGCTTCCTGCAGACCGACACCGACCTGGGGTCGAGCCCCGAGCTGCAGCTACTGGAACAGACGCTGCTCGGACTGGCGCAATTGCCGGTCCCGGAAGTGGCCCCGGTCGCGCAGCAGCTGTACGCGGGCCTGATTCCGCAAGGCCGGACCCGTTACGCGGGACTGGGCATCGAGTACGACGACGGCCCATGGCTCGCCATGGTCGAGTTGAATCATGTGTCCATCCACCGCGGCCTGGCGGGCGGCACCCGTGGCTACGCCAGCCTCGGACATCGCTGGGGCCCGGTGATGGGCTACGTCATCGGCGGCTTCGTGTCCTCCAGCCGCGCTGCGCCCCGTATCACCACCGACTGGGAGGCCGCGCTGACTCCCTATCTCGGCAGCACCAATGCGCAAGCTGCCGCACTGGCGGGCGCCTACGCTGAAGAGTCTGCTTCGGATGCACGCTACTCGCAGCATTCGTTTTCCGCCGGCGTGCGCTGGGACTTCCACGATCGCATGGCGTTGAAGTTGCAGCTGGATCACGTGATCTCCGATCCCTACGGCGCAGCCTCGTGGCGTCACAGCACCAATTCCGGCGGCCACGCCAATGTGATTTCCGCGGCCCTCGACTGGGTCTTCTGAAGCCATGCGCCGTCGACTCTTCATCGTCGTCGCTGCAGTGGGGTGTCTGTGGTGCGGGCAGGTTGCTGCAGGCGAACTGTTCGTGATCGTGAATGCCGCCAATCCGGTGCCGAAGCTCTCCCTGCGCGAAGTGGTCTCGCTGTTCACCGGCCGAACGCGCGCGTTTCCAACCGGGCAGCTCGCACAGGCATTCGATCAGGAGGCCCGCAGCACGGTGCGCGCGCGGTTCTACCTGGCGTTGACCGGCATGGACCTGGCGCGCATCAACAGTTACTGGTCGCGCCTGCAGTTCACCGGACAGGTACAGCCACCACGTGCCGTTACAGATGACCAGGCCATGATCGAGCGCATCAGGCACGACCCCAACGGCATCGGCTATGTCACGGTCAGGCCGCCGGATGCGGACCTCAAGGTGGTGCTCGTACTGCAGGACCCGGAGCCGGCGAAATGACCTTCTGGCCGCGCACGCTGAGCGGAAGATTCATCGCGATCCTGGTTGCGGTGGCCATGAGCCTCGCGCTGGTGGCGGCTGCCGCGGGCTACCAGTGGGCCACCCGCCAGGCCGATCAATCGGCGCGCGCGGCGCTCGACCGGCTGGCGACCGTGATCACCAATACCGTCGCAGCCGGCGCGTACGCCCAGGATCAGGTACTGCTGAACGAACTGGTCAATGGCATCGTGAATCACCCCGAAGCCGACCAGGCCCAGGTGCTGGACGCCAGCGGAGCCTCCATCGCCTACGCCAGTGACTCGCGGAACCCGCCGGCCGCCACACCGGACCTGATGGCCGGCGGCGGCATCCTCATCACGCGCGACCTGCGCTCGCCCTTCGACCCGGATGAAGTGCTGGGCCGCCTGGTCGTGCATGCCGACGAGCGCGCGCTGGTCAGCCGGGCAACACAACAGGCGGTGCTGCTCGCGCTGACGCTGTTCGGCCTGATCCTGGCCATGGCGCTGGTCCTGAACTTCGTGGCCCTGCGCCTGCTCGCGAACCCCATGGCGCGCATGGCGCGGGAACTCACCGCGATGGAGCCGGGCACATCCAATCGCGTGTCGGTGGCGGCTACACACGCCGGTGACGAGATTGGCACCGTCGTCAGCGCGGTGAATCGCCTTCTCGATGCGAATCAGGCCGCGCTGGTACGCGAGCGGGACATGCGCGCCGAAATCTCCAGGATGGAGGCGCAGTACCGGCAGATCTTCGACTTCACCAGCGCCGGAATCTTCGTGCTCACGCCGCAATGCCGGCTGATCAACAGCAATCCGGCGGTATCCCGTGTGATCGGCTCGAGCCCCGAGGAAATGTCCAAGCTGCGCGACTCGGACTTCATCCAGCTGGTCTTCAGTTCGCCGGCGCGCGTGCGGCAGATGGTGGCCACCGCACACCAGTCCGGCCAGACCATGTCGGCGGATGTCGAGTTGCGGCGCCTGGACGGGCAGACGCGCTGGGTGCATTGCCTGATCTCGGTGCAGAGCACCGGCGAGAACGTGAGTGAAGATTTCATCGAGGGCGTCATCTACGACGTCACGCAGCGCAAGACCGCCGAATCGCAGGCCAACTGGCAGGCCGAGCACGATGCCTTGACCGGCCTCAAGAGCCGCGCCTTCTTCAACACCGCGCTGGCCCAGTACGTGGATCGCGCGCGGACGATTCATGCCGCCGTGACCCTGCTGTTCATCGACCTCGACCAGTTCAAGTCGGTGAACGACACCTGGGGCCACGAAGCAGGCGACAAGGTCCTGATCGAGATCGCAAACCGCCTGACCAGCGTCATCCATCGCAGTGCCGATCTGGTGGTGCGGCTGGGCGGCGATGAATTCACCATCGTGCTCGAAGGCATCGGCGCCGAGGACCCGCTGGTCCGGGACCTGGCCCGGCGCATCGTGCGGCTGGCCGCCGAACCCATCGACATCGGTGACGGAACCCGGGTGCGCATCAGTGCCAGCGTGGGCATCGCCAGCTTCCCGCTGCACGCCAGCAGCTTCGACGAGCTGCTGCGCGCCGCCGACCAGTCCATGTATGAAGTGAAGCGCAAGGGAAGGAATGCCTACCGCATCGCCGATGCGTCCGACGAACCCGATGCGCTGGCCGGATAGCAGATGAATCCCGCGGATCTGGCGCAGAGACAATCGCGATTGCGGCCCGGCGGTCTCGGTGTGCTGCTGTCCTGCATGCTGCTCGTGCTCGTGTTGTGGACCCAGGTGGCAGACGATCCTGCCGGTCCGTGGGCCAGCCTGTTCGACAACCTGCACTGGACGTTCGCGTATACGGCCGCGGCGCTGATGGTCTGGCTGAGCCTCCGGGGCAGAGCGCCGGAGGTGGCCGCGCCACGCCGCTGGGTGGCCATTGGCCTGTCGTGCCTCGCACTGGGGCAGTGGATGTGGGACCTGCAGGTGTATGTCGGCTGGAATCCGTTTCCGGGTCCGTCGGACGCGGCCTTCATCCTGCCCGGCCTGTGCATGCTCGCTGCCTTTGCGCGGGTGATTCGCGATCGCCTGCCAGCGGCGCGCTATCGCAATTTCGTGCTGGACGTGGCCGGCTTCGCGCTGGCGGCACTGGCACTGGTGCTGACTGTCTATCTGCCGCGCGGCCTCGAAAGCACCGCGCTGCAGATGGTCGTGCTCACCATGTATCCCGTGCTGCTGCTGTCGGCCAGTGCCGCCGCCGTGGTCATGCAGATCTATCTGCGGCTGCGCTGGGACTGGCGCTGGTCGGCGCTGTTTGCCGGCCTCGTGGGTCAGGCAGTGGTGTGGATGATGTGGAACATCGCCACGCTCGACAATGCCCTGGCAGCGGGCTCTCACCTGAACCTGGCGTTCTCCATGCTGACGCTGCTGCTCGGCTGGGGCGCAGCGGGCTGGCGGGCCCTGGTCGATCCCTCGCCGAAGTTCGACCGTCTCTGCGAGGGCCTTGTCCGTCAGTTGCCCCTGGCCATGGTCGCGATGACCTCGACCGCCATGGGCCTGCTGGTGCTGGACCACAGCATGCCCCAGCTCATGCGCAACCTGCTGCTGGTGCCGGGTCTGGCATCAATACTGTTCGCCGCCTGGCGTCAGACCACGCAGCTGAGCGAACGCGACCAGTTGCTGGTGACCGAACGCGTGCTGGCCGAAAGCCGCGCGCAGCTGGAATACCTGGCGCATCACGACGCCCTCACCGGCCTGCCCAACCTCACACTGCTGCGCGAGCGCGTGCAGACGGCCATTTCCCAGGCCGATGCAACCGGACAGCGCGTGGCGTTGCTGTTCATTGACCTGGACCAGTTCAAGGAGGTCAACGATTCGCTCGGACACAGCATGGGCGACATGCTGCTGTCGCATACGGCACGGCAGCTGGAACGGACAGTCCGCCAGACCGACACGGTCTGCCGGCACGGTGGCGACGAATTCGTGGTGGTACTGCCCGCGATCCGGAACATCACCGACGTCGTGCAGGTCTCGGACAAGCTCATGACGCTGGCAGGCGGCAGCGCCTCGCTGAATGGACACGAGCTTCCGATGGCCATGTCCATCGGTGTGGCGCTCTATCCGGATGACGCCAGCAACTTCGACACGCTGCTGCAATGCGCCGATACGGCCATGTACAGGGCCAAGGACTCGGGCCGCAACACCTGCCGCTTCTACGATGCGGAAATGAACCGCGAATCCGCGAGCCGCATGCAGACGCGGGGCCGCCTGGCACGCGCGCTGGAGCGCGGCGAACTGCGCATCCACTATCAACCACTGGTGAATCTGGCTTCCGGAAGGATCATCGGTGCAGAGGCCCTGCTGCGCTGGCAGCACCCGGAAGTGGGCATGGTGCCGCCGGATGTCTTCATCCCGGTCGCGGAGGACAGCGGCCTGATCGTGCCAATCGGCACATGGGTCCTGAATCAGGCCTGCATCCAGGCTGCCGAGTGGCGAACCGCGGGCATGGAGGATGTATCGATATCGGTGAACCTGTCCGTGCTGCAGTTCAGACGCGGGCGTCTGGAGGAAGTGGTGGTCGAAGCATTGCGCTCGAGCGGACTTCCCGCCCACTGCCTGGAACTGGAAATCACCGAGTCCGTGATGATGCTCGACCATGACAAGGTCATCAGCACCATGAACCGCCTGCGGCAGCTGGGTGTGCGCCTGGCGATCGACGACTTCGGTACCGGCTATTCGAGCCTGTCCTACCTGAAGCGCCTGCCGGCGACCAAGGTCAAGATCGACAAGTCGCTGATCCACGATGCCGCCAGCAACCCGCGGGGCGCGGCAATCGTCCGTGCGGTGATCGCGATGGCGCGCGAACTCGGATTGACCAGCGTGGCCGAAGGCGTGGAGAACCGGGTGCAGTTCGAGCTCATGACGCGCTACCGTTGCGACCAGGCGCAGGGTCATCTGTTCGGAAGGCCGATGCCTCCGGAGGAATTCGATCTGCTGGTTCACCAGGAAGCCGATACCCGGGGCAATTACCTGGCAGAACTGTAGCCGCGGAACATCGCGTTCCCGCCCGCAGCCGCCTCCAGCCCGATTGTGTAAGCTGGCAGCCCCCTCATCCGGACAGCTGCCCGTGCGCGTAAAGGCCGCCCTGCTCCACCTCGTTGCCGCCGCGCTGATCGCTGCGCCGGCGCTGCAAACGGCCCACGCCGATGAAGGCCTGTGGACCTTCGACAATTTTCCGTCCGCGAAGGTCCGGCAGCTGCATGGCGTGGAGATCTCGCCGGCATGGCTCGACAAGGTGCGCCTGGCCACGGTGCGGCTGGCGAATTGCACGGCCTCCTTTGTGTCGCCTGATGGATTGATCCTCACCAATCATCACTGCGTGGTGGCATGTCTCGCGCAACTGGCAACGCCCGGGCGGGACCTCATCAGGGATGGCTTTGCAGCACCGGCTCGCGACGATGAGCAGCGCTGTGGAACACAGCGCGCCGATGTGCTGCTTGCCACGGAAGACATCACCGCGAAGGTGAATGCCGCCACCGCGGGTCTGGCCGACCGGGAAGCCAAGCAGGCGCGCCGCAGGCAATTGACCCTGCTCGAACAGGAGTGCGAACAGGCCTCGCCAGCGACCGGGCCACTCAAGTGCGAAGCCGTGACGCTGTACCAGGGCGGGCAGTACTTCCTCTACAAGTACCGCCGCTTCACCGACGTGCGCCTGGTGTTCACGCCCGAGGATGCAATCGCATCCTTCGGTGGCGACCCGGACAACTATCAGTTCCCGCGCTGGGATCTGGATTTCGCGCTGCTGCGTGCGTATGACCACGACAGGCCCGCCGTGACGCCGGACTATCGCCGGATCAACTGGAATGGTCCTGCTGCCGGCGAGCCGGTGTTCGTGCCCGGGCATCCCGGCACCACCGAGCGGCTGCTGACGGTTGCGCAATTGCAGAACACTGCCCGCTACATCCACAACTGGCTGCTGCGCAATGCCGAACTGCGTGGCCGGCTGATCCAGTTCTCGAAGCAGTCTCCGGCGCACGCTTCGATGGCTGCCGACCGGCTCTCCTCGCTCGAAAACCTGGTGAAGCGGCGCCGCAAGCAGCTCGATGCGCTGCTCGACGATCGCCTGATGCAGCGCAAGCTGGCACAAGAGACCGAACTGCGCACCAGGGCCGGCACACTGCCAGGCGCTGATCCCTGGGAGCAACTCGAGAAGGCCGTGCAGCGCGAACAGGAACTGGCCGATCCCTATGTGTTCATCGAACAGCGCGCCGGCTTTGACAGCCAGCTGTATCGCCATGCCATCACGCTGGTGCGCGCCGCTTCGGAACGCAGCAAACCCAATTCCGGGCGGCTGCGTGAATTCACGGAAGCCGCGCTGCCCCGGGTAAGGCAGCAGCTTGAAGCGCCCGTGCCGATCTATCCGGAACTCGAGCAGCTGACACTGAGCTTCGGTCTGGAGCGCATGCGCGAATACCTGGGGCCCGACTATCCGCTGGTGAAGAACCTGTTGCAGGAGCTCTCGCCCGACGAACTTGCCCTGGGCCTCGTACGCGGCAGCAGGCTCGCCGACCCGGCCGTGCGCATGGCGTTGTGGCAGGGTGGGCAGGCCGCGATCGATGCCTCGACGGACCCGATGATCCGCATCGCGGTGCTGGTTGACCGTCAGGCGCGCGCAATCCGCACGCAATATGAAGATGAGTACGAGGCGCCGACCGAAGCTGCCTCGGAGAAGATCGCCGCGGCACGCTTCAGGGTCTACGGCACCAGCGTGTATCCGGATGCCACCTACTCGCTGCGGCTGAACTACGGCACCGTGCAGGGCTGGGTCGAGAAGGGCAACGCGGTCGATCCGTTCACGCACCTCGATCTTCTGTACGGCCGTGCCACGGGCGCCGATCCATTCCGCGTGCCCGACAGCTGGCTGGGCGCGCAGGACAGACTCGACCTGTCCACACCGTTCAATCTGTCGACCAACAATGACATCGTCGGCGGCAACTCCGGCAGTGCGTTGCTCAATGCCAGGGGCGAAATCGTTGGCCTGATGTTCGACGGCAACATCCATTCGATTGCCGGCAGCTACTGGGTGGACCCGGTGCTGAACCGCTCGGTGGCTGTGCACCCGGCCATCATTCGCGTGGCGCTGACCCAGGTCTATTCCATGCCGGCCATCGCAAGGGAACTGGGGCTGCAAGAAGAGTTGGCCCTGAAGCCGCCGCCGTGAAAGTGGAGTAGGCTTTCCCCCAACAAATCCATCATCCGGGGGATCGCAAATGGACGAGCACACACTGAATCGTCGGGCCATTCTGGGCGGCATTGCCGCGGCAGGTGCCGCGGGCGCACTCGGCGCGCTGACCTCGCGCAACTCCGCAGCGCAGGGCGCACCGGCCCAGGATGCGGGGGCCTCGCAGGCCCCCACCATCACCGACGTGAAGGGCAAGGTCGTCTACATCACCGGTGGCTCGAGCGGCATCGGGCTTGGCCTCGCGCAGGTGATGCACGAAGCAGGCGCGAAGGTGGTCATCGGCAATCTGGACGAGAAGCAGTTCCCCGATGCACTGAAGAAATTCCCCGCGGGCAGCGCGCGCATCCAGACCGTGGTCCACAACGTGATGGACAAGGATGGCTGGCAGCGCACCGCCGACCTCATCGAAAAGATCTACGGACCAGTGAACATCCTGGTCAACAACGCTGGTGTGGGCCTGCAGCAGTCAGCCAGCGCCGGCACGCTCAAGGACTGGGAATGGGGCATGGGCGTGAACTTCTGGGGACCTGTGTATGGCGTCAATGCCTTCGTGCCGCGCATGCTGGCGAGCAAGCAGGGCTGTCATATCGTCACCACCACTTCCACCAGCGGCATCGTTCCCAACAACGGCGCCGGCATCTACTCGGTGAGCAAGATCGCCGCGGTGGGCCTGATGGAGGAACTGCGCGGCGAGCTGCGTACCACCAACATCGGCACCACGTGCTTCGTGCCGGGTAACACCACTACCAATATCGGCCAGAGCGAATCGCATCGGCCGGAGGAACTGAAGAACGACGAGGCACCGGCTGCGGCCGCACGTGGCGCAGGCGCCGGCGGACCCGCGCGTGGCGGTGGTGCTCCGGCGCGTGGCGCGCCTGCTGCTGCTGCGCCGGTCTCACCCTACTGGGCGCGGCCGCAGGATCCTGTGGTCGTCGGCCGCGTGGTGCTCGATGCCATCCTGCACAACGACCTGTTCGTCGTGTTGCAGCCGGAATGGGCGCCTGGTGTCGAGGCGCGTGCGAATGCACTGCTCGAATCCATGGTGCCGATCACACCCATGCCGGATTCGCTGAAGGGTCGCGATTACAGCCGCACCCCGATCTATGCGCAGGAGATCGCGCATCGCAGGGCCACCCGCACGCGCAACATCAGCGGCATCTAGCAACATGACTGTACGAACAGGTGGCTGCCTGTGCGGCGAGATCCGTTACCGGGTGACCGCGGAACCGGTCACGGTCAGGATCTGCTGGTGCAAGGATTGCCAGCACATCGCCGGCAACGGCACCGCCAATGCCATCTTCCCGACCAGTGCGATCGAGATCACGGGTTCAGTCAGTGAGTACGTGAGCATGGCCAGGAGCGGCAATTACATCCAGCGCCGCTTCTGCCCACTGTGTGGTTCGCATCTGTTTGCGGATTCGAGCGGTCGCCCCGGATTCTCGGTGGTGCGCATCGGCACTCTCGACGATCCTTCGTCAGTCAGGCCCTCGCAGAACATCTGGACGTCCAGCGCACCTGCATGGGCCTGCATGGACGATTCCATCGCCAGCTTCGACCAGCAACCGCCACCACCAAGGCCGGCGCCGGCCTGAGCAGTGTTGTCCTAGCCGTGGGTCTGGCGCTTTGTCGGCCAGCAGTAGCTCACGGCAAGACTGACGAGAATCGCCACCAGCGCGGCGCTGTTTGCCAGCAAGGTCGAAAGTACCAGAGTGTCCATGTCAGCTCCTCAAGTGTCGTTGCATTCACAACGTACCTGATGAGATCGGGTTGACCCCGGTATGGTTTCACCTTCTTCGAAGAATCCTTATTGGAAGGGATTGCGCACGAATTGGGGACGGAGTTCTCCGTCCCGCAATCCGCATGTGACTTAAGGCAGATGCCAGATATTGACGATTCCGGCCGGAATCTCTTCCGCGGCCGCTGGCGCTGGCGCTGCGGCCGGACCACCGCCACCGCGGCGCCCACCCATGCCGCCGAAGCCACTGATCGCGCCTTCGGGCAAGGCAATGCGATTGTCCACGACGATCAGGCTGTTCCAGTGCCCGGTGCCACATTCGAGTGAAGCCACGACTGCGCCCGTGGTGGCATTCAGCACATTCACCTTTCCAGGGTTGCCCGGGCTGAAGAGGAACAGCATTCCGTTTGCATAATACGGCGTGTTGCCACCGGTCGGACTCGTCCACGCCTCGGTGAGCTTCTTGTCGGCGAAGGTCCAGGCCCCGGTGCCACCGCGCCCCGTCGATACGAACAGGTACGTCTTGCCATCGATCTTCGCGGTCGCCGGCGCCGTGAGCATCTGCTGCTTGCCCGGCACATCGAGGATCTGCAGCTCGTTGCCCTGGTTGGGCTGCGTGCCCTTGATCTGGTCCATGCTGAGCAGCCGCAGCTTCGCATCCTTGCCGCCCTGGACCATGTATCCATCACCCAGCAGCGCTGGCGTGGTGGAACCCATGTCCAGGTCGCGCTGATTCAGTTCCGCATTGTTGGTGGTCGTCCAGTTGCCCAGCATCTTCGTGGCATTGGCGTCCAGCATGATGAGCGAATCGCCCCAGGCCGTCTTCCCGTCGTATTCACCATTGCCGGTCGCAAACAGCAGGTTGCCGGTGGCCGGGTCATGGACAATGCCCGCACGGCCCCAGATGGCCGACTGCCCCTGCGGGCACTCCTTCGGGTCAAGCAGTACGGCGCGATCGCTGCACAGTGAATTCCACACATGCTCGATCGCGCCGGACTTCGCATCCAGCACCACCACATGGCCCTGGTAGGGCTTGGTGTCGCCAACGTAGCCCGCCGTCGGGACAATCACCTTGCCATTCACGAAGGACAGCGGCGAATCCATCTTCTCGAACTCCGGCATCTTGGTGACAGCCGTGCTCCACACGGCCTTGCCGTCGGCGATGGAGATCTTCGTTACCTTGCCGTCGGCACCGGCCGCGTAGAGGTACTGGCGGTTGTCATCGGCCACCGGCGTGGAATTGGTGATCTGCTTGACGTTGAACCCCATCGGGATGCGCGCGCCCGTCATCGCAGCCGCCTCGTTGAAGCCCGGCGGCGCGTATTCCCACAGCACCTTGCCTTCATTGGCATCGATGGCCACGGTGCGGCCCAGGTTGGTGGTGCCGAAGAACACATCGCGCGATGCGCCGTTGACCTGCACACCCTTCAGGTAGATCAGGCCGGCGTCGATCGGCGCCGACACCTTGACCTGCATGCGCACCATCGAGCCCACATTCGCCGCGGTGATCTTCGTCGGCGCCATGTTGGCGTTGCTGCGGTCATTGCCGCCACCGAAGGTAGGCCAGTCGGCGCCATTCCCGGCCCCCGCTGCTGCCGCCATCTGCGGCGCCAGTGACGTCACGACACATGCTGCCGCGACAGCACACGCCGAAGAAATTCTGTGGATGCCTCGCATGAACCCGCCCTCCAGTTCGACCTTGTGACCGTTATTCCCGAGCGCGCCAATCGTAATCGATCCAAAGGGCGAGCCGGGCGGCAAATTCACGGTTCGCAGGGCGGAATGCGCCAGGCGCGGAGCGTCTCGCGCCGGAACGCGGGTCTCACGTGACGCCCGGTATCACGCAGTGATACCTTCCTTCCGGTGCCAGCCCCCTCCCGCTCGCTGCTCATCGCGGAACTGAAGCGCACGCTGCGCGAGCAGGACATCACCTATGCGCAGATCGCGAAGGCGCTGAAGCTCAGCCTGCCGACGATCAAGCGCATGTTCTCGCGCGAGGATTTCACGCTGCAGCGCTTCGAGCGCATCTGCGAGCTGGCCGGCGGTTCGCTGGCTGACATCGCCGCGCGCGCGCACGAACGCGCGACGCCGGTGCGCCAGCTCACGCTGGCCCAGGAAAGGCAGATCGTCGACGATCCGAAGTTGCTGCTGGTCACCTGGCTGGTGCTCAATCGCGTGACGCTGGAACAGATCGTGAGCGGCTACCAGCTCACCGAACGTGAGGTGCTCGCACAGTTGATCCGGCTCGATCGGCTGAAAGTGATCGAGCTGCAGCCCGGCAACCGCGCGCGACTGCTGATCAGCCGCCACTTCAGCTGGCGCCCGGGCGGGCCGGTGCAGCGCTACATCTACGAGAAGATGCTGCAGGACTTTCTATCCAGCAGCTTTTCCGGTCCCGACGAGGAATTCTGGTTCCATGGCAGCCCGGTGACTGACGCCTCGATGGCGGCTCTCAAGCGCGCCCTGCGCGCCGCCGCGCGCGAATGCGCGGTGATCGTGGACAGCGAACGTGTTGGCCAGGGGAATCGACGCGGCGCCGCGTTTGTACTGGCGCTGCGGCGCTGGAGATACAGCGGCTTCGCGCCCTTCGAACGCAAGTAGCCACTGGCAGGAGCAGGACAACCATGCTGGACCGGGATGTTCAAGCCGCAGCGGATCGCGGCGATCTCGTGGAAGCCATCAAGCTGCTGCGCGAGAAGACGGGCATGGGTCTCAAGGAATCAAAGGATGCCGTCGAGGCCTATCTGCACGGCGATGTGGAAGTTTCTGCGAAGCAGCCTGAAGGGATCCCCGTGGCCGCCATCAGTGCCTTGCACGAGGGCAGGATGATCGAGGCGATCCGGCTCACGCGCGAGGCGAACGGCCGCGGACTGAAGGAATCGAAGGCGGCCGTCGATCACTATCTGGCCGCCAACCCCATGGTGCGCGAACGGTTCCAGGTGGCGGCCCGCCGCGAGCGCAACCCGTTGCGCACACTGTTCATCCTCGCGGTGGTAGTCGCCGCGATCGTTGCTGCCGCGCTTGCATTGATGAAGTGAATTGCAATTGCGGGGCTACTTCACGCCGCGCAGCTGATCGACGATGCCCGGATTCTCCAGCGTCGAGACATCCTGAGTGATCTCCTCGCCACGGGCGATGGTGCGCAGCAGCCGGCGCATGATCTTGCCCGAGCGCGTCTTGGGCAGGTTGTCGGCAAAGCGGATGTCGTCGGGTTTGGCGATGGCGCCGAGCTGTTCGGTCACCCAGGCGCGCAGCTCGTTGACCAGCGCGCTGGTGTCGCCGGTGGGCCTGTCGCCCTTGCACACGACAAACGCGAACACCGATTCGCCCTTCACGTCATGCGGCCGGCCGACCACCGCGGCCTCGGCCACGCGATGGTGCGCGACCAGCGCGGACTCGATCTCGGCGGTGCCGAGGCGATGTCCGGCGACGTTCAGCACGTCGTCGATGCGGCCCATGATCCAGTAGTAGCCCTCGCCATCGCGATGCGCGCTGTCGCCGGCCACGTAGTAACGGTTCTGGAAGCGGCTCCAGTAGGTTTCGATGTAGCGCTGGTTGTCGCCCCAGATGGTGCGCAGCATGGAAGGCCACGGCCGCTTGATGACCAGGTACCCGCCGGCATCGGGATCCTTCACCGGAATGCCGGCTTCATCCACGATGTCGGCCTCGATGCCGGGCAGCGGATGCGTGCACGAACCGGGCTTGGTGGAGGTGACGCCCGGCACCGGCGAAATCATGATGGCGCCGGTCTCGGTCTGCCAGAAGGTGTCGACGATGGGGCAGCGCTCGCCACCGATCACGCGGTGGTACCACATCCAGGCTTCCGGATTGATCGGTTCGCCGACGCTGCCCAGCAGGCGCAACGAGGAGAGATCGTACTTCTGCGGGATATGATCGCCCAGCTTCATCAGCGCGCGGATCGCGGTGGGCGCCGTATAGAAGATGCTGACCTTGTGGTCC
>CAYWDZ010000024.1:0-13334 GCA_964456255.1 uncultured Steroidobacteraceae bacterium
TTGAGCACACATCGATCGCAGCTTCGGTGCACCAGCCCTTCACGATCGGGATCAGCAACTCCGCGCGCATCAGCGCGGCATGGCGCGCCTTCTCGTCAGGCAGGCGGTGACCGTTATCGAGCTCCAGCGCCGCGTAGTAGCACAGCGCTCGCATGCCTTCACTGCGCGCCTTCATCGACAGCAGCATGCGCCGCACATCCGGGTGCTCGATGATCGGCACCGGCCTGGAGCTGCCCGCCACCCTGCCCTGCAGCCGGTTGCGCGCCCATTCCACTGCCAGCTGCAAGGCACGCTCGGACTGTGCCAGCCCCTGCGTGCCCACCGAAATGCGCGCGGCATTCATCATCAGGAACATGAAGGACAGCCCCGCGTGCGGCGGCCCGAGCAGGTAGCCGATCGCGCCTTCCTTCTCGCCGAAGGCCATCACGCAGGTCGGGCTGGCATGAATGCCCAGCTTGTGTTCGATCGACAGGCAGCGCACATCGTTGCGTGCGCCCAGGCTGCCATCCGCGTTGATCAGGAACTTGGGCACATAGAACAGCGAGATGCCCTTCACGCCTTCGGGCGCACCGTCCAGCCGCGCCAGCACCAGGTGGATGATGTTCTCGCTGAGATCGTGCTCGCCGTAGGTGATGAAGATCTTCTGGCCGAACAGCCGGTAGTGATGCCCTTCCGGTACCGCACGCGTGCGCAGCAGCCCCAGGTCCGAACCCGCCTGCGATTCAGTGAGGTTCATCGTGCCCATCCACTCGCCGGTCACGAGCTTCGGCAGCACCTGGGCCTTCTGCGCTTCCGTGGCAGAAGCCGCGACGGCCTCCACCGCACCACGCGCCAGCGACGTGCCGAGGAAGAACGCCATGTTCGCGGCGAACATCAGTTCCTCCATCGCCGTGTTCAGCAGCTGGGGCAGACCCTGGCCGCCCAATTCAGGGCTCATCGGCAGCTGTGCCCAGCCGGCCTCCACATAGGCGGCGTAGGCCTCCTTGAAACCCTTGGGGGTGGTCACCCCGCCCGGAGTCCATTGGGCTCCGGCCCGATCTCCCTCCTGATTGAGCGGTTCCAGCACCGTTTCGGCGAATTTACCGGCCTCTTCGAGGATATTGTCGGCAAGTTCGGCGGAATAACCCTCTTCTGCGTAGGTTTGCTCGAGCCCGCTGCTGTCCAGCAGCTCGCGCATCACGAAGCGCATCTCCCGCAGCGGCGAGTGGAACATCAGGCGGAGGCCTTCCGCGCCACCTTGCGCGTCACGGGCATGTCCGGCGCTCCGGCCAGGGCGGGCACGATGTTCGCGGCCAGGAAGTCCACGAAACTGCGCACGGCCGGATCCGTGGCGCGCTCCTTCGGGCTGACCGCAGTGAGTTCCAGCGGGTCCGCCACGGACCAGTCCGGCAGCAATCGCACCAGCCGCTTCATGGCGAGGCCGTTGCGACACATGAACTCGGGCAGCGCCCCGATGCCCAGGCCCGCCGCCACAGCGGCATGCAGTGCGGCCAGGTCCTGCGCCACCAGCCGCGGCGTGCCGGGCAGCGTCACGATGCCGCCATCCTTGGTGAGCCGCGGTGTGGTGGGGGCACCGGCGGCGCCCGCCCACAGCAGAGCGTGCTGGGCCAGTTCGCTCGGAGATTGCGGAGTCGACTTGCCGGCCAGGTAATTCGGCGCGGCGCACAGGATCATCGGTGGCGTACCCAGCGAGCTCGCGACCTCGCCCTCGGCAAGCCGCCCATCACTGCGCAGCTCGACGTCGAACTCGGCGCCAGCGGCCACATCCTCGCCGTTGATCAACCGCAGCGTGACCTGCGGAAAGTGCTCGAGGAATCGCGGCACGAGCGGCGCCACAAGCTGCCGGCCGAAGCCCTGATCAATGGCCACCCGCAGCTTTGCCCCGGCCGGTACCGGCTGAAGCAGTGCGCGGGCCGCCTCTACTTCGAGGGCCACCCGCTGGCAGTGGCCGAGGATGGCCTTGCCCGCCGTGGTCAGTGCGATGCGCCGCGTGGTTCGCTCCAGCAGCCTCGCGCCCAGGGCACGCTCCAGTGCCGACACGGCCCGGCTCACCCGTACCTTGGGTACGTGCAGGCGGCGGGCGGCGGCGGTGAAACCGTTCTGCTCCACCACCTGGGCAAAGACGACCATCTCGTCGGCAATTCGTTTCGACTGATCCATAGCCGCTCCAATGCCGTGTGAATTGCGTCACATTGTAGCGGCAGCGAAGTGTGGAAGCGACTCCGGCCAGCGGTGCCTGCCATTTGGTGTCCCTGCGCGCTGCATCACGGCGTTCAGCATGGGCGTTCGCGAAACTTCGTCCATGCAGGCCAGTGACTCCACCACGATCAAGTCCCTGCCCACGAAGGTGGAGGAATTGGCGCTGGAAATAGCCGCGGAACTCTCCGGAACAGAGCTGTTCCGCAGCTCCATCCATGACGGCACCGGCACGGCGGTCTGGAATTCCGCGGACGGCCTCAGCCACGACGAGCGTTCCTTCGTGCTGGATGCGCTGGACTGCTTCGCACTGGAGCCGCAGCGATCCAGCTTCGAGCGCGAGGGCAGCGATATCCGCGGACTCGTGGCCTTTGCGGCGCGCGATCCGCGGGGTGCGCTGCAGGGTGCATTGCTGCTCGATGTCGACCGGCGCACCCTGTCGGGCCGCACCGGCGAGCGCATGGTCCAGGGGCTGTTCTCGCGTCTGTTGCAACAGCTGGCGCTGCATCTGGCCGGTCACCAGCCCAAGCCGCTGCGTCCCGCAGCCGAGTTCGGCGGGATGCCGGTTACGCTTTTCGTGCAGCAGCTGCTGTGGCTGCGCAAGCCCGGGCGGACACGCCGCTACGAGGTTCTGCTCAGGTCCGACTCGGTGGACTCCTCGCCCTCCGAAGCCCCGCGCGATGTGCTGGCGCGGGCCGAGGATCCGGCCAGCGGCGGCGAACTCGACCGCGTGGTGTTGAAGGAACTGTTTGGCTGGCTCGCCAGCAACTACGCGCAGCTGGAGGTGGACCCGGCCTGGTTCTCCGTGAACCTTTCAACCGGCGCACTGCTGGATGAAGGCTTTCCCGACTTCGTCGAAAAGCTGGTGCGCGAGGTACGCATCAATCCGCGCCAGCTGGGATTCGAGATCCGCGAGATGCAGTGCCGGCGTCATCCCGCTGAGGTCACCCGCTTTCTGGAGGTCTGCGACCGCACCGGCTGCCACGTGGTGATCGACGACTTCACCTTCCACTCGGACGTGCTGGAACTGCTGCGCCAGCGCGCGGTGCGCATGCTGAAGATCGATGCATCGCTGACGGTGAAGTCGCTGCAGGACAAGATTGCGCAGGCGCAGATTTCGGCCATCACCCATGCCTCGCGCATGCTGGAGATGCACAGCGTGGCCAAGCGCATCGAATCGCCGCTGGTGCGCCAGTGGCTGACCGCCATCGGCGTGGATTTCGCGCAGGGCTACCTGCTCGAAGGCCCGCTGCCGATCACCGAACTGGCCTCGCTGCGCCTGACCGAACCGGTCGCGCGCCGCTAGCTACCAGCTGTAGCGCACCCGGTAACGCACGGTGCGGTTGGCGTTCTTCGGCACCTTCACCGGAAAGGTAATCGTGCGGGCATCATCCTTCGTGAAGGCCTGGCTGTTGCTGAGCATGGCCCAGTTGCTCCAGCGGAACAGGAATTCGCGTACCTGCACTTCCACGTCCTCGTCCTTGTGATTGCGCACCTCGACCTCGATTTCCTCTTCGATCCAGCGGTTGCGTGAATCGATGCGGAAGTCGACCTGCTTGCGCTGGCCGACCACGTCGAACGCAGAACCCAGCTTCACGCGCACCTTTTCGTCGCGCGGGGTGTGGTCGATGATGTCCTCGCCGATGAACTCCAGCGAGTCGTCGGCGGTGTCGAGACGCGACACGCGGATGCGGCCGGCCGGCAACGGCATGCCCAGACCAGAAGCCTTGTCGTTGGTGAACTCCAGATAGGCGTCGACCTTGTGCTCGACCTGGTCGGGGAAGTTCGGATCCTCCCAGCGGCCGCCACCGAAACCAGCCAGCGCATTCGACAACACCAGCAGGCGCCTGGCCGGCACCTTCCTGGCCTGGTCGAACAGCTCGAGCTGCTTGGTGGAATTGTTGGGCAGCGTTGTGGGACGGCCGAGCGTGTAGAGATGAAATTCGTCGAAGGCCTTTTCCTGGAAGCCAAGCGAAGGTGGCGCAGCCTGTGCAGCCCCCGTCACGACGCGCGCGCCGAGCAAGACGTCCTGAGCCGGCTGCGCGCGATGCACATCACCGGCAACAAGCTTGAGCTTCGCATCCGGATAGGTCGCGCCGGACTGGTTGATGATGCTCACCCACGCGGAGAGATCGACCAGCCCGCTGTTCGCGTCCTTGCCGGCGTTGAAGATCAGGTTGTAGTCGGCCCACCAGGTGATGCCGCTGGTCTGGTAGGTGACCCGTGCCCGTTGCGTACCACCACGCGGCGAGTTGATGTCCCACATCAGGGTGGGCTGGGTGATCAGACCGCCCGGCAATTCACCAAAGCGCAGCGATGCATAGTCGCGCAGCGCGGTGATGGTGCCGTCATTGCCTCTGAGGACCAGCCCATCGACCGAAGACAGCAGCGTCCCCGAAACGGCGACCGTGCCGCCGCCGGGAGCATTGCGTTCGGCGGTCAGTGGCCGGTCGATGTACTTCTGCAGCAGCTTGTCGGTGCTCACCAGGTCGAACTGGAAATTCTGCTCCAGCACGCGCGCGTTCTGGTCCGTGAGAGAGGTGAAGGTGACCGTGGTCGGGTCGATCAGCGCCGCCACATCGGTGAAGCGCAGCTGCGAGCGGCCGGCGGACAACTGCACGTCGCGCTCGGTTCTGACCAGCGCATAACCCGGCACGCTCATCGCATTGGGCGCCCGCTGACCGGGCAAGGGCCGGTAAAGCTGTGGCGAGATGGCCCCCGGCTGTGCCGAGCTGTAGATGGTTACCGCCGCGTCTTCGGTGGCGGGCGTAGCGGCTTGCGCCGCAGCAGAGGCCGCCAGCCCGGCCAACGCAAGTGAATTGAGCCATTGTTTCAGCATGGATCTGTCCTGAACCTGAAAAAGTGTGAGGCACTCCGTGTCACATAACGCGGGCGGATGCACGATACACCCAAATGGACGCGGCATTTATCCAGCAGAACCAGATCATCGAGCGCTACCTCATGGGCCGGCTGCCATTGAAGGGTGCACAGGATTTCGAGCGGTTCTGCCGCGAGAATCCCGATACCGTCACGCAGCTCGGTCTGCCGGATCGCATCAATGCGGCCCTGCGACTATTGGACGCATCGGGCCAGCCGGAACCTTGGGCCAGGAAGCCGCAGCCACGGTGGCAACGTCCCGAAGTGGTCCTTGGTCTGGCCGCCCTGTCCGCCGTGTTGCTGATTGCCGCGGTGGTGCTGGCGTCTTCGGTGCAGAAGAAGAGCGCGAGGATCCAGGCCCAGCAGCAGGAGCTGCAGCAGCAACCCTTGCTGCCCGTGCAGAGCACACGCTCGATCACGATCAAGCCCTCGCGGCAGGGGCCGACTGGCAGGAGCGCGGCAACGATTGGCGGCAGCCGGCCTGAACTGGCCGACTTCAAACTGGACATGTCATGGTCGCCTTACTCGAATTTCCACGTCACCATCGATCGCGTCAATGCGGGGCGTCTTGCCGAGCTTGCCAACGTGGCGCGGGATTCGAACGGACATGTGCGCATTGCACTGAACAGTTCCGCGCTGGGTCCAGGTGATTACGCCGTGACCATCGAAGGGCTCGACAAGTGGGGCAAGCCGGTCCCCCAGGGCTGGACGCGCTTCAACTCGACGCGCTGAAGCGATCGCGCAAGCCTAGCCTTGCCGCAGGATCTGCATCGGCGGCGGGTTGAGCGCCGTACGCGTAGCCAGCCACCCCGCGACGCAAACTATTGCCGCTCCTGCCAGCGCGCCGGTGATCCACAGCAGCGGATCGGGGCGGTACGGTATCTCCAGCAGCCGCGTGGCCAGCAGTTGCCCGCCCGTCGCGGCGGCAGCGGCGGCGATTACACCGGCCGCGGTGCCCAGCAGCGCGAACTCCAGCAGCACGCCGGCCAGCACCGTGCGACGCGTTGCGCCCAGCGTCCGCAGCATCGCGCTCTCGTAGCGCCGCTCATCGCGCGTGGCCTGCACGGCGGCGAGCAGTACGATGATGCCTGCCAGCAGCGTGAACAGGAACACGCTTTGCACCGCAATCACCGCCTTGTCGATGATGGATCGGACCTGGTTGATCAGCTGATCCACATCGAAGATGGAGACGCCGGGAAAGCGCCGCACCACTTCGGCAATGCGGCCCGGGTTGCCCGGCGGAAGGCGCGCGCTGGCCATCCATGTGCCCACCGTGCCTTCCAGCAGACCGGGCGCGAACATCAGGAAGAAGTTCGGTTGCAGACTGTCCCATTGCACCTCACGGAAGCTGGATACCTTGACCTTCACCTTCTCGCCGGCAATGTCGAAATCGAGCGAGTCGCCCAGCTGGAGGTTCAGCGCTTGCGCGAAATCGGTCGCCACCGACACGAGCGGCTGGCCATGCTCCTCGAAGGTGAACCAGTGGCCGGCGGTGACGGTATTGCCCGCGCCCATGTCCCTGGACCACGAAAGATTCTGCTCGCGATTGGCGAAGCCTTCGCCGCGCCCATCCGCGAAGGTGCGGTCCTTGACCGGCTCGCCGTTGATGGCCACGAGGCGGCCACGTATGAGCGGAAACAGCTGCGAGAGCTCGGCTCCCTGTTCGGCCAGCAGCTGACGGAAGTCCTCGCGCTCATCGCCCGGGATGTTCACGAAGAAGAAGTTCGGCGGATTCTGCGGCAGGCGTGCCTGCCAGTCCGTGACCAGATCTCCCCGCACGATCGTGAGCAGCAACAGCGCGGACAGCCCGAGCCCCAATGCGACGATCTGCAGAATGCTCTCGGCGCGGCGCCGCGCAAGGTTGGCAGCGCCATAGCGCCACGCCATACCCGCACCCGCGCGCAGGCGGCCGGCGAGCGTGACCAGCAGCCATCCGGCAGCAGCCAGCACGGCGATGGCCAGCACCAGCGCAATCACGAAGCCGATCGACAACCATCCGCCACCGCCCACCCAGCGGATCAGCAGCGCAATGACCAGCACCGCAGGCCCGTATGCGAGCCAGGTAGCCAGCGGGGGCGGCCCGATATCCCGGCGCAGCACGCGAATCGCCGGCACGCGGGCAAGCTGCAGCATCGGCGGCAGCGCGCAACCGGTCAGCAGCAGCACCGAGGCCGCGAGCCCCAGCAGCAGCGGCCTTACGCCCGGAGGCGGCAGTTCGGCTGCAATCATTCCCTTGAGTGCGCCGAGCAGACCCTGCTGCGCAAGAAAACCTGCCGCCACGCCGGCGGCGGCTGCGAGCACTGCAATGCTCAGCAGCTGGACCAGACTAAGTGCGAGCACCGCGCCACGCGTGGCGCCCAGCGTCTTCAGCAAAGCTGCCAGATCCAGATGGCGCTTCACGTAGCGACGCGCGGTCATGGCGATGGCCACGGCACACAGCAGTACGCCCACCAGGGCGGCGAGCGACAGGAAGTTGCCCGCACGCCTGGAAGCACTGCCCACTTCCGGGCTGACTTCAGCAATATCGCGCACGCGTTCGCCGCGCTGTGTGTGCTCCGCAAGCCACTTTCCGAAACTGGCAATCTCACTCACGTCTCCTGCAAAGAGCGCGTGATAGGTAGCCCTGCTGCCAGGCAGGATCAGTTGTGTGGCCGGGATGTCGGCGGCATTCATCAGCACAGCCGGCGCGAGATCGACGAAACCGGAGCCCTGATCGGGGCGCGAGATGAGCACCCGTGCCACACGCAACTCGATGGCGCCGACGGAAATCAGATCTCCCACCTGTGCATCAAGCGCTGCCAGCGAGCGCGAGTCCGGCCAGACTTCGCCGGGCGCCGGAATGCCTGCGGCCGGCGTGGCAGGACCAAATGGCTCTGTGGAAACCTTGACCTCACCACGCAGCGGATAGTTCGCAGCGACGGCATTCACATCCACAAGCTGGGTACGCTCGCCCTTCAGAATCACCGACAAGGTGCTGGTGACCTGGCTGGTCCGCAGACCACGCCGCCCGGCCTCATCCATGTAGTCCTGATTGATCTCGTGCGTCGAGATCAACCGCACATCCGCGCCGAGCACTTCATTGGCTTGCAGCTGCATGGCGCGATCGATGCGATCGACGAGGAAGCCAACGCCCGTCAGCGCAGTGACCGCAACGAACAGCGCCAGAAACAGGATGGCAAGGTCACCGCCACGCCCCTCGCGGACCAGGGTTCGCAGCGCCAGTGAGACTACCGCTCGCATGTCAGATGAGCCGCCCGGCGGCCATCGTGAGCTTGCGCTCGCATCGCGACGCCAGCGCCACGTCGTGGGTGACCAGCACCAGTGTGGTTCCGGCCTCGCGATTGAGCTCGAACAGCAGATCGCAAATCGAAGCGCCGGTGGCAGTATCCAGATTGCCGGTGGGTTCATCGGCAAACAACACCGCCGGCCGTGTCACCGAGGCGCGTGCCAGCGCAACGCGTTGTTGTTCGCCTCCGGACAGCTGGCGCGGATAGTGACCGGTCCTGTCAGCCAGTCCAACGCGTGCCAGCATGGCACGGGCGGTTTGCCGCGCATCGCGACGGCCGGCCAGTTCCAGCGGAAGCATCACGTTCTCCAGCGCGGTGAGCGCTGGCAGAAGGTGAAACGCCTGGAAAACGAATCCGACACTGTTCACGCGCAAGCGCGCACGCGCATCCTCGTCGAGCCCGCCAAGATCCTTGCCGTCGAGCAGTACGCAGCCCGAAGTCGGTACATCAAGGCCTGCGAGCATCGCGAGCAATGTGGATTTTCCGGCACCCGAAGCGCCTACCAGCGCGACAGTCTCGCCGGCACCAATGGCGAGCGATACTTCATCGACAATGGTCAGCTCGCCCTCGGGACTGCTAACCTTTCGCGTCAGGTTCCGTGCTTCAAGGACAATCTTGCGCTCCATCCGGATACTGCTCTTTGCTTTGCTGTTGGCGTGCGAGTCGGTTGCCTCGGCCCCGCAGCCCACGCTGCTGGTCTTCGGAGACAGCCTGAGCGCCGCCTATGGGTTGAGAACTGATCAGGGCTGGGTGGCCCTGCTGCAGGAACGCCTGCAGACAGAAGGTTACGGGTACACCGTAGTGAACGCCAGCGTCAGTGGCGAGACCACGACTGGCGGACGTTCGCGCCTGCCCCGGGCGCTGGAGCAGCACAAGCCCGCGGTGGTCGTGCTTGAACTGGGCGCCAACGACGGCCTGCGTGGCCTGCCATTGGCCACCGCCAAGTCAAACCTCGATGCAATGATCACCACCATCGAGAAGGCTGGTGCCAAGGTGCTGCTGGTTGGCATCCTGATTCCGCCCAATTACGGCCCGAAGTACTCGCAAGGGTTCTCGGAGATGTATCGGGAGCTTGCCAGGGACCGGAAATTGCCATTCGTGCCGTTTCTGCTCGACGGCGTGGCACTGGACCCGCAGCTGATGCAGGACGATGGTTATCATCCCAAGGCCGAAGGTGAGCCACGGGTTCTGGAGAATGTGTGGCAACATCTGAGCCCCCTCCTGGAGCGGCAGGCCAATGACTGAGCGGATCTGGTTGAAGAGCTACCCGCCCGGAGTTCCGGCAGACATTGATCCTGGCCAGTACGACTCGCTGGTGGAGCTCACCTCCGCAGCGCTCAAGCAGCACGCCGATCAGAAGGCGTACGTGCTGCTGGATCACGCGATGACGTACGCTGAAGTGGATCGGCTCGCCGACAATTTCGCCGCATGGTTGCAATCACAGGGGTTCGGCAAGGGCGAGCGCATTGCGCTCATGCTGCCCAACGTGCCGCAGTATCCCGTTGCCATGCTGGGCGCGCATCGCGCCGGCATGACGGTCGTCAATACGAATCCCCTCTACACCGTCGATGAATTGCGGCATCAGCTGGACGATTCAGGCGCCTCAGTGGTGCTTGTGCTGGAGAATTTCGCACATGTTGTGGCGGACGCAATCAGCGATTCCAGCGTTCGCACGGTGATCGTCACGGGGTTTGGCGACCTGCTGCCGGGCTTCAAGCGCGCGCTCGTCAACTTCGTATTGAGATATATCAAGCGACAGATCCCGGCGTGGAATATTCCCGACGCACATCAATTCCGCACCCTGATGCGCGAGTGCGCCGATCGCCGGCCGCACGCTGTAGCACTGACGCACGCCGACCTGGCCTTCCTGCAGTACACGGGAGGCACCACTGGCGTGGCCAAGGGCGCGATGCTTTCGCATGGAAACATGGTTGCCAACGTGCTGCAGGCGCACGCGTGGTTCAGCCAGGTTCCCATTCACCACGCCACGTACTACATCGCCCTGCCGCTTTATCACATCTTTTCGCTGACCGCGAACTGCCTGTTGTTCATGCGCGCCGGTGGCACGGGCATCATGGTGCCGAATCCGCGCGACTTTCCCGCGTTTGTCAGGCTGTTGCAGAAGTATCCGCCCTCGGTGTTCCTCGGCGTGAACACGCTCTTCAATTCGCTGATGAGTACGCCGGGTTTCGAGAAGATCGATTTCAGCAAGCTTGTCGCGACTGTTGGAGGTGGAATGGCGGTGCAGGCCGTCGTGGCTGCTCGCTGGCTGGAGCTCACTGGCAAGCCGCTGAGCCAGGGTTGGGGGCTCACTGAAACATCACCAGTGGTCGCCGTTTGCCGGCTGGCAGATCGTGAGTTCACTGGCGCGGTTGGTCTGCCCGTGTCCTCCACGGACGTGACCGTGCGGAATGAAGAGGGAGTGGATCTGGGTCTCAATGCCTCCGGAGAGATCTGTGTGCATGGACCCCAGGTCATGCAAGGCTACTGGAACCGCCCCGACGAAACCGCCAAGGTGATGCTGCCGGACGGCTGGATCCGCACCGGCGATATCGGGCGCATGAACGACCAGGGCTTCGTGTTTCTGGAGGATCGCAAGAAGGACATGATCTCTGTCTCGGGTTTCAAGGTATTCCCGAACGAGATTGAGGATGTTGCTGTCCGCCACCCCGGGGTGTTCGAGTGCGCCGCGGTAGGCGTGCCGGATGAGCGGTCAGGCGAGGTCGTGGCTCTCTATGTCGTACGCAAAGACCCGAACCTCACGCCTGAAGAACTCAAGGCCTACTTGCGCGAGCATGTCACCTCATACAAGGTGCCCAGGCACATCTACTTCCGCGAGGATCTGCCGAAATCAAACGTCGGGAAGATACTCAGGCGCGCGCTGCGCGAGCAGGGGTAGATCTTTTCGTCGTGACCGAACACGGCGCTACTTCATTCTTGACCCGTGGTTTAGAGGAGATCAACACGGGAGCATGCATCGAATCGATTCCTTCGTCATCACCCAAATATGCAAATAGGTAGACTCCGGCAGCAATACCCTTGCTTGTCTTCCTCTTTGACACTGATGGCGAAGCCCTAGAGACCCGCCTTTGTTCGAGCCAGTCGTCTATCGCTTCTAGGTACGCCATGCCACGTGATCGAGTGAACTCGGAGAACGCCTTT
This sequence comes from uncultured Steroidobacteraceae bacterium, assembly GCA_964456255.1. Taxonomy (GTDB): domain Bacteria; phylum Pseudomonadota; class Gammaproteobacteria; order Steroidobacterales; family Steroidobacteraceae; genus ZC4RG30. Next base: position 11,523 of record CAYWDZ010000024.1, read on the forward strand.
CTTTCCGCAGAATCGAGATCGATCGTATAGGCATGTCGATCAATGAGGGATAGGGATTTTCCAGAAGGATCGGTGTTTCTTCCAACCGTACTAATCAATCTACTTACCAATCTCGTGACATGTTCAACAAGTAGCGGGTGCAGTTGATCAACGATTGCCGATTCAGAAGTCGGGAGATATCGCCCGTTCGGCATTCGACGGATTAGCCCAGCCTTCTTCATGCTTCGCAGAGCTGCATCTGGATCAATCGCCGGGTCGATCTTTGCAACGAGAGAGCGGAGACTATTGCGCCCTCCTGTCAAGGCAAGAGGGCGCGGCCTAGCCTCTTGATCAATGAATCTACTATCTCGATGCCAAACTCGTAAGAGTTGAGCTGGAAGATTCTGGGTCTTGATGTACAGGGCATCCTTAGACCTTGGCCGCGCATTCTTGCGACGATCTCGGTAGTCAGCGAAGGCGGTCTCAAGTGAACCGCAAATGGTTGCCTCATCTACGCCACATCGACCCATGAACTCCAGCACTGCCTGAAATAGCTTCATTCGCAACTTGGCCGGGAGAATGCTCTTCTCTTCCACGGGAAGTCTCCTTTGCACATAGATCTTTCTAGATTTCATTCTCTGAGTTCAACTCTTCACTAATCACGACTATTCGGGTACGAGTCAACCACTCACTCTGATGAGTGTCTGGAGGGGATTCAACAGAAGCAGCGGCGCCTGCAGTCTTTAGATCTGCCATGAGAGCATCCAGACTCCGGGCCATACGCTTCTGCATCAATATTCGCCCCTTTGCAGATGTAGCCTGGTACACGACCTCCCCATTTATCGCTCTAAGTGGACGGACTGAGTCGGATTGCTTGCCAGATTCCCGCAGTAGTTCCGCGAGAGATCTCGACAGGTATTGAAGTCGTGTCTGTCCAACCGTGCGGCGAGCCTTGGCGTTGAGCGATACCATGCGATTCTTTACCGTCACGCAGCCGGTTCGAACCAACTCTCGGAGTACCGATCTTGCGGGAACATCGCCACCATACTTGCGAACAAGTGCGTTGAATGTGGCGTTGCGATTACCAACACTTAGCCGCTTCGGCGCAAAATTGGAGGTGATGAAAACCGGATCAAAGACCCAACCCTCTATGATCTTGTCAATTCGATCTGTCTTTACGCGAGGTGTTGTTTCTTCCCGCTTGGAAAGCCCTCTAACTTGTACTCGAGAAAGGCCTGTCATAGCGGCCACTGCAGACTGATTTAGTCGCTTGTTTCGGAATCTGGCATCGTGCGACGCAGCTCTGTAGAAGGCCATTTGCGCAATATCTACAAAGCGGGAACTGGTAATTCCGGCTGCCACGAGGTATCGGGCAAATTCAGACATGAACTCCATTACTTCCGAGTCCAGAGGCCGATTTCGCAATGGTGATCTTCTTCCCTTCAACGGGAGCGCCATAGAAGCCAGAATAGATCCACGGCGGCTATTGTTGCGTCGGGTACCACCTGTGCAGCAATAGCTCTTTCTGACGTATATCGGCAGAAATTCTCTGACCAGCAAAAGAAAACGCCGCCCGAAGGCGGCGTTCACTAGCAGAAGTTGAGTACCTTCAGAGCCCCAAGGCTAGAGACCGCCCGGAACAAGGCCGGTGCCGTTGATGCCCAAGCCACCCTGGTCGCGGCCGGTGCCATTAATGCCCAAGCCACCCTGGTCGCGGCCGGTGCCGTTGATGCCCAAGCCACCCTGGTCGCGGCCGGTGCCGTTGATGCCCAAGCCACCCTGGTCGCGGCCGGTGCCATTAATGCCCAAGCCACCCTGGTCGCGGCCGGTGCC
>CAYWDZ010000024.1:13434-21920 GCA_964456255.1 uncultured Steroidobacteraceae bacterium
CCTGGTCGCGGCCGGTGCCATTAATGCCCAAGCCACCCTGGTCGCGGCCGGTGCCATTAATGCCCAAGCCACCCTGGTCGCGGCCGGTGCCGTTGATGCCCAAGCTTGCAGATGCTTCAGTCCGAGCGGCATTCAACTCATTCGAGCTAATGGAAAGCTCCTTCTCTTCGTTGGCGGACGCCGACAAGGCAACAACCGCTGCCGCTACCAGCGGCGCGAACCTAACAATGCTCTTTTGCGACATACCGAATCACTCCCAGCACGTTTCCCGAAGCTCTCCATGCACTGTGATGCAGATCACAGTGTGGCGGCCTTATGTTGACTCGCTGGCTGATTATGTGATGTCGGAAGAAGATGTCAAATCAAAATGTTGTTTTTACTTAAAGAATCAGGGGAGATGGCGCGCTGTAACTGCCTAGGCAGTTTTAATTGCCCTTGGCGCGCTTTCCACCAAGCGCGGGCTCGACCCAAGGAGCGAAGCGCAGCGGGTTGACATCTGGTGGTTGGAGTGACGACAGCGGCGTGCTGTCATGCGGCTCGGTCACGTAGTGATAGGCAGTAAGACCGGTCTGAACCATTTTGGCCGGCTCGACCCAGAGAGGCCGATTGGCACTGAGCCAGTCATCAATGTCGACAAGCAGCTTCTGCACCTTGTCCTTTATGAGCGTTTCAAACTCCGGCAGCGCGTACTCTGGCAATCCGCCATCAGCGACTACTGATCGTTGAAGCCTTCGTGTTCCAGTTGCCCCAATGTTGTGAACCAAGGTGTTAGCAAGATCCGTGATAGTCCTGCCAAAGTATTCGAGAGCTTGTGGGCTCATGATGTCATTGGAGAAGTTAATCCTGGCAACAGCCCGGTAGTGATGAACTCCCACTGGTTTCACGATCCCATACTCGACCATGTCGTCCAGGACTGACTTGGGATTGGCGGCTGGATCTGCCTTATAGATCAAGGTAGTAAGATTCCTGCCGGGCGTCTGATCCAGATCCAGTTCCAATGGTAGACCATAGGGGCCTATGTAATAGGAATCTGTGCACCAGATGTGGAGAACCTCAGTGATGACAGCTTCATTCGTCGACTCCGGCGGCGCCAGCAAGGAAGTGTCGTCGATGAACCTGTTCACGTCGGCCACGGGCACACCCGTGTGGTCAGCGAGTATCGCGCGGGTCAACGGGCCAACATGCCCACGAATGCCATCACGGACTGCCGCTTCAACGTAAGCGCCCTTCACTACCTCTCGAAACTCCAGGTACGGAATGCCGGCCCGCAGCAGAATCCGAATCATCGGCTTCAGGATCTTGCGGAACGAGAAAATGAGCTGTTCTCTGGCAGCTTCGCGCAAGCGCATCTTCAACTCCTCTGGCCGGGCACGAATATCCGCTCGTGCTCTCCAATTGCATAACGATCGGTCATGCCAGCAACGTAATCCGCCACGGCGCGGGCGCTGCCGGCCTCTCCATGCTCGCGGGCCAACCGCTGCGCAACAGCACGGTGTTCATCAGGCAGCAGCATCGGGTCTTCCATGAATGCGCGATACAGGTCGGTAACCACCGTACGCGCCTTGCGGGTCATGCGCTGCACACGGTAGTGATGGTAGAGGCGCTCACGCAGAAAGCGCTTCAATTCCAGATGCTCCACCCTCACGGCGTCGCTCATCTGTATCAGCGGCCCGCCCTGCGCTCGAACGGCCTCGATATCCAGCGGGTTGGCCTGGCGAAGCACCTCGGCACTTCGCTCTATCAGATCCACAACGATGCCGTTGATCATGCGCCGCACGACCTCGTGGATCAACCGACGTCCGGCAATGTCCGGGTACTTCTCTTCCACCACTCGCAGTTGCCTTGCGAATATGGGCACTTCCCGCAGATCAGATAGCTCGAGCAGTCCGGCGCGCAGACCATCATCCACGTCGTGATTGTTGTAGGCGATTTCATCGGCCAGGTTTGCAATCTGCGCTTCCAGGCCAGGCTGCTGCCGCTCCAGGAAGCGAACACCAAGCTCCCCGAGCTTGCGGGCATTGGCAGCGGAACAGTGTTTCAGTATCCCCTCGCGGCACTCGAAGGTCAGGTTGAGTCCTGGGAACTCTGCGTATCTGTCCTCCAATTCGTCCACTACGCGAAGCGATTGCAGGTTGTGCTCAAAGCCACCGTGTTCGCGCATGCAATCGTTCAGCGCCTCCTGCCCCGCATGTCCGAACGGTGTATGGCCAAGGTCATGCGCAAGGCAGATGGCTTCGGTCAACGCTTCGTTCAGATTCAGCGCAAGAGCAATGGAGCGTCCGATCTGGGCCACCTCCATCGAATGAGTGAGGCGCGTTCGATACATGTCGCCTTCATGATTGACGAATACCTGCGTCTTGTAGACCAGGCGACGGAAGGCGCCGGAATGGACTATGCGATCCCGATCCCGCTGGTACTCGCCGCGATACTGCGGCGCCGGTTCCGGGTAGCGGCGCCCGCGGGTGTGTTCGTCATGCGCGGCGTACCGGGCCAGCATCTGCTTCAGCCGAAGTGCGTCTGCAGCGTGCCGTGCAGCACATCGTCGGCATAATCGGACATGAGCCGCGCCCTGCCCAGCTTCTCCAGCAACACAAGGCGAATACGACCGGATTTCACCTTCTTGTCGACTCGCATGTAATCAAGTGCCTGTGCGGCACCAAACCGTGGAGCATCCACAGGCAGGCCAATGCGACGCAACAGGTCGCGCACCCGCTGCACGTCTGCGGCGGACAACATGCCGAGCCGTGCTGACATATCCGCGGCGATCAGCGTTCCGGTAGCCACTGCTTCGCCATGCAACCACTCGGTGTACCCGGTTGCCGTCTCGATGGCATGCCCAAAGGTGTGCCCAAGGTTCAGCAGCGCGCGGTCGCCGGCTTCGCGTTCATCTCGCCGCACTACCTCGGCCTTGAGTTCGCAGGAGCGGTAGATCGCGTGCGCGAGCACTGCATCATCCAGGCCCAGCAGACCATCGACGTTCGCTTCAATCCATTCAAGAAACGACAGATCGAATACCAGGCCGTACTTGACGACCTCAGCCAACCCCGCACGCAGCTCGCGTGGCGGCAGGGTGCGCAGCGTGGTCGTGTCAGCAATCACCGCGCAGGGCTGGTGGAACGCACCGATGAGGTTCTTGCCCCCTGGATGATTGACGCCCGTCTTGCCGCCCACTGACGAGTCAACCTGGGCCAGCAGCGTCGTGGGCAACTGCGCGAAGGCGATGCCACGCTGGTAACAGGCTGCGGCGAAGCCGGCCAGGTCACCCACCACACCACCGCCGAGCGCCAGGACAACGGCGTCGCGGCCAAAACGATTGGCAACCAGCACATCGAGTACGCGCGACACGTACTCCAGGTTCTTGTACTGCTCACCATCGGGCAGGCGCAGGTCCACGATGCGACGATCCGGCAGGCTGGCGCGAACGCGCTCGGCGTAAAGCGGCGCCACAGTCGTATTGCTGACCAGCAGCAGATCGCGGGCTGGCAGGTGCCGGGCCAGCAGATCAGCATCCGCCAGCAGCTCTTGGCCGATCAGGATCGGATATGAACGTTCGGCGAGTGAAACCTGGAGTGTCAGCACCGCACGATTATAAGGGTCCGACAGGCGGGATTACCCCAAACCGCCGCGCGACAACCCAAGTTCGCGTGCAATGAGCTCCGCCACCTTCGGGACGCGGCGACCGTCCGTGTTCATGGTGATGTCAGCGATCTCCCGATACAGCGGCTCGCGAATACGGCTCAGTTCCTGCAGCCGCTGCGCCACGTCTGCACCCTGCAGCATCGGCCGCCCCCGTCCGCTGCCCACACGCTGCAGCTGCTGGGCAGCTGAGGTATGCAGATAGACCACCACGCCGGTGTTCTTCAGCAGCTCGCGGTTCTCGGGCGCCAACACCGCTCCACCGCCGGTAGCCAGCACCAGAGGCTCCCGGCGGCACAGCTCAGCCAGCGCCTCGCGCTCACGGCGCCGAAAGCCGCTCTCGCCTTCCTGGTCGAAGATGTACGGGATATCCACTCCGGCATGGCGCTCGATCTCGGCATCGCTGTCGGCGAACGGCGCACCGATCAGCCGGGCCAGTGCCTTGCCCACGGCCGTCTTGCCGGTTCCCATGGGACCAACGAGATAGATATTGTGCCTGCCCAGCATGCTGCGCAAAGCATACGGCCGCCCGAAGGCGGCCGCATGCGCTAATTGCAGTGACCTCGAGCGCCGTCTATTTGACGATGGCGCCTTCGCGCAGAATCTTCGGTGTCACGAAGATCAGCAACTCATCCTTATTGTTGACCTTGCCGGTGGTCTTGAACAGGCGACCCAGGAAGGGAATATCGCCAAGACCCGGCACCTTGGTTTCGGTTTCGCGATGCTCGGTTTCCAGGATGCCGCCCAGCACGACCGTCTGGCCGTCACCCATGAACACCGTGGTGCTGACCTCACTGGTATCGATCGAAGGCACGTTCACGCCACCGGTGGTCACGATCACCGTGCCCACGCGCTCCTTCTTCACGTTGATGTCGAGCTGCAGCCGGTTGTCCGGCGTGATCAGCGGTGTGACGCGCAGCTCCAGCACCGCCTTCTTGAACTGAATGGTCGCAGCACCGCTGGAAGCAGCTTCCTGATACGGGATTTCCGTACCCTGCGAAATCACGGCCTCCTGCTGATTGGCAGTAGTGATCGAGGGCTTGGACACCACCTCGCCCTTGCCTTCGCGCTGGGCGGCCGACAGTTCCAGATCCACGATGTAATCCGAGCCCAGCACCATCAGCGCCAGGCTGCCTGCAGGACCTGCCACAGGCAGATTGACGTTGTACCGGCCGGTACCGGTGGGAGCAGTCAGCGGGCCGCTGAGCGGTCCACCGCCCGCAGCAGCATTGGTCAGCGCGGAGCCCAGAATCGTTTGTGCGCCGGCAGCCGTACCGGTGGTCGCAAACAGGCCGTTCGCGCCATTGCTCTCGGTGCCTGTGAACCCGCTGCGCACACCCAGATCCCGCGAGAAGTCCTCGCTCACCACGACGATGCGCGCTTCGATACGCACCTGCTTGGGCGGAATATCGAGGATGGTCAGCATCTGGCGGATGTTGTTGATGCTCTCGGACGTATCACTGATCAACAGCGTATTGCTGCGCGGATCGACCGTGATCTGGCCACGACCGGACAACAGCGACCCACCCTTGCCACCCTGGGCCTGGATCAGCGCCGCGATGTCGTCAGCCTTGGCGTAGTTGATCTGCAGGAACTCCTGGCGCAGCGGTGCCAGATCCTGAATCTCCTTGCGGGCATTCAGCTCTGCCTTCTCCTGATTGGCCAGCTCCTGCGTCGGGCCAACGATGATCACGTTGTCCTGCACGCGCTTGTCCAGACCCTTCGTGCGCAGCACGATGTCCAGCACCTGATCCCAGGGCACATTGTTCAGGCGCAGCGTGACACTGCCCCTGACCGAGTCGCTGACCACGATGTTGCGGCCGCTGGTATCTGCAATGAGCTGCAGCAGCGTGCGGGTGTCGATGTCCTGGAAGGTCGCCGTCATGCGCTCGCCGGTGTACACGGGCTTGGTTTCCGCCTGCACCGCCAGCTTGCGGCGCGGCTGAATCTCCACCACGTATTGATCATCCGACTGGTAGGCAAGCTGTTCGAAATCGCCTGAGGCGGAAATCGCCAGCTGCGTGCCATCGTTCGTGCGCATCGCGTCGAAGCCGGTAACCGGCGTCGCGAAGTCCGAAACATCGAAACTGCGCTGCAGATTCGCGGGCAGATCCGCACCGATGAAGTCCACCAGCACCCGGTTGCCCTGCTGACGCAGGTTCACGGGCGTGCGCGGGTCATTGAGCTTGACGATCAGCCGGCCGGTGGCCGATCCGTCGGTGGCGCGACGGAAGTCGAGGCTTTGAATGCCACGACCGGCACGCACGGCAGACGGGGCCGCGCTCGCCGCCGGAGCAGCCGCAACCGTCGCGGCACCGGCATTGCTGCCGATCAACACGTAGATGCGATTGCCATCCACGCGGGTCTGATAGGGCATCATGCGATCAAGGTTCAGCACCAGACGCGAACGTCCATCGGAAGACTCGGCCGCCACCACGCTGTCGAGTCCGCCGGTGTGAACATCCATGCGGCGCTGGGCCAGGGCCAGACCGGTGGCGGGAAGATCCAGCGAAATGCGCGCCGGATTGTCGATGGTGAAGCTCAGGGGCTCAGGTGCGGGGCCGCTGGTGGTCAGTACCAGTTGCAGGCCATCACCGCCCGCTGGCTGCACATCGACTGATTGCAGCTTGTTGGCAGGAGACTCCGCTGCCAGTGCTGCCTGGCCGGTCATGGCGACCAGCGCGAGCAGCAGCAGGCTGCGCAGTGTGGTGGGGAAAGCGATACTACGGTTCATTCGCATGATCTCCTGCCGTCATTCATCCAGGGCGAGCCCGGCGGCGCGCTCCACAAAGCCGCCGAGACCGTCTGGAATGATCTCGGTAACGCTGATCCTCGAGGGCTCGATCTTGGTGATCCGCCCGTCGTTCTGGCCAACGTAATTGCCTGGCTGCACCCGGCGGACGAGGCCGTCGGTAGCGCGGACCAGGCCATAGTACTGGCCACCAATCTTCATCGTGCCGACCATCTTCAGGGTGTCGAGCGCAAAGCTCTCGAGGATTTCCCTGTTGCGTTTGCTGTCCGGTCGCACGCCCGGCGAACTCGAGTCGCCCGACCCGCCAGGCACGAACGGCGAACGCATCGTCTGCGCGGTGTACGTGAATGTCTCGTAGGGCTTGACCTCAGGCAGCGGATCCACGCCGCCAGGCTGCTCCTGCTTCGTCTGCGCGATGAAGCGGTCCAGATCGGCATCCTTTGAAGAGCAGCCGGCCACCAGTGCCAGCACCAGCAATGGCATGAGTCGCTTCATCATTTCTTGCCCTGCTTCTTGCGCGCCGCACTCGCCGCCGCAAGCTCTTCATCATCCAGGTACCGATAGGTCTTGGCCGTCACATCCATCACCAGCTGGTCGGAGGAACTGCTCTTGCCGCTGGCGTTGCGAATGTTGACGTCATGCAGTGTCACGATGCGTGGCAGCGCCGCGATGTAGCTGACGAACTCGCCCATCTGGTGAAAACTGCCGGAGAGGCGGATCTTGATCGGCACTTCGGCGTAAAAGTCACGGTTCTGTTCCGGCTGGGGATCGAACAGCGTCTGCTGCAACCCGGTCTGGGTGCCCGACTGCGATATGTCCACCAGCAGATTGTCCATCTCCGTCTTGCCGGGCAGCTGGCGCAGCTGCGTGCCGAACTGCTTCTCGATGTCTTCCAGCTGCTGCTTGTAGAGGTCGAGGTTCACGGCTTTGGCGTGCTTGGTGCGGAACTCCTCGCGCAGCGTCAGTTCCTTGCTCTCCAGCGTGGCCAGCTCTTCCTTGCTGGAATTCCACACCACGAAATACAGCAGCGCGGCAGCCACCACCACGAAGAACAGGCCAATGACACCGAGCCTTACCGGCAGCGGCCAGCGACCCGGATCGCGCCAGTCAATCTGTTTGAATTCTTCGAGAGTCATGCCCATGGCTACTTGGCTCCCGTATTCTTCTTGCGCGCAGGCGCAGGATCATTGCTCACGGTCGTCATCTGCACCATGTCCAGCGTGAAGTTGTTGTTCTCCAGGATCTCGGGGTAAGGCTGCTTCAGCCACTCCGAAGCATCCAGCGCGCGCATGAACGAGGAAACGCGCGTGGCCGACTGCGCCACGCCCTGGACCTTGAACTTCTGGCCGGTCTGCACGATGGACGTCAGGTGGACCCCATCCGGGATGGTCTTCACGAAGGTATCGAACACATGCACGATCTCGGGCCGGGAACGCTGCAGCTTCTCGATGATCTGCATGCGGGCAATGAACTGCTGCTTCTGCTGCTCCAGGTCGTTGATCTCCTGGATGGCGATGTCCAGCACCTTGATCTCGCTGGTGAGTCGCGCGTTGCGCGAGTTCTGTGCGTCGATCAGGCTGTTCATGAACAGGAAGCCGGCACCGGTAATGGCCAGCGCGCCCACCAAGGCCGCCATCATGCCGACGGCAAAGGCTTTCTTGCGCTCGGTGCGCTGTTGTTCGCGCCAGGGCAGCAGGTTTATGCGAGGCATTAGTCGAAACTCCGCAGCGCCAGACCACAGGCGGTCAGCAACGAGGTGGCATCACGCTGCACCGCCTGGGCACGGGCACGCGAGGAAATTCTCATCTGGCCCAGCGGGTCGCCCTTTTCGGCCTCCATGCCGATGCGGCTCTGCACGACCTCGGCCACACCGGCAATGTTGGCGCAGCCACCGCAGATCAGCACCTTCTCCGGCTGCTCCCGCCCCGACCCGGAGGCCAGGTAGAACTGCAGCGAACGGCTGATCTGCTGCGTCATGTCGTCGATGAACGGATCCAGCACGTCGGTCTGGTAGTTGGCCGGCAGGCCGCCTTCCTTCTTCGAGCGGCCTGCTTCCTCGAGCGAGAGCCCGTAGGTGCGCATGATTTCTTCAGTGAGC
>CAYWDZ010000025.1:0-7630 GCA_964456255.1 uncultured Steroidobacteraceae bacterium
ACGACATGGGGCCGGTCTCCAACCTGCACTTCCGGAACAACCTGGTGCTGGGGCAGGGGGCTTATCCGGAAATCTTCACCACCGACACGCTCACCAACTACTCGAGCTCGGACTACAACGGCTTCCGGCCCAATCCCGGCGCGGCGCAATCCTTCGTGTGGAATTCCCCGCCACGCAATGTGGTGGCCGATTTCACCAGTAACCGCGAGAAGCGCGCCTTCGCCACCCTGCGCGAATACGCGGCAGCCACGGGGCAGGACACGCACAGCGTGCTGGTGGACTACGGCGACTTCGTGCGCGTGTCGGCGCCCGACCCGAAGGATCCGCGGCGCTTCTATCGTCCGGACGAGTTCGACTTCACGCTCGATGCGAAATCGGCCGCCGTCGATGCCGGGGTGGTGCTGCCGAACATCAACGACGGATTCACCGGCAAGGCACCCGACCTGGGCGCGTACGAGCGGGGCGTACCGCTGCCGGTTTACGGCCCGCGTACCGTGGCTACTTGCGCGGCAGGTACGTCTTGCTGAAGCCGTTGCGCGTGTTGGTCACCGTGAACGTGCCATCGCTCTGGGCAGACACCTTGATGAGATAGGCCGGTGTGTGAGCGGCAGCTCCGGGGCCGCCGGGACCACCGAAACCACCTGGTCCGCCTGGACCGCCTGCGCGAGGAGCGCCAGGCGCCCCCGGACCACCCGGACCACCCGGACCACCAGGACCGCGCGCAGCCGCGGGAGGCTGGGTCAGCACGCCGGCAATCGTCGCGTTGTCATCGATGTTGGCGATGAAGGTCGCCGGCGCATTCTCGAGTCCCGCGTTGTAGGACCAGTGCAGCTGCCACAGGTCCTCGAGGTCCGGCGAGCCGAACAGTACCTTGAACGTATCCGGCTCGCCGCCCTTGCGCGTGCCGTTGTTCATCACGGCGACGCGCGGCGCCAGCGCATGCACCAGTGCCGGCGAGCCAGACTTGGCCAGGCCATGGTGCGAAGTCAGGTACAGATCCACCTTGCCGATGCGATTGGTCGGGCACATCAGGTCCAGTTCGCCATCCCAGGTCAGATCGCCCAGGTCCACGGTGCGGAAGCGGCCATAGCTCATCACGAAGCCGGCCGATGCGCCGTTGTCCGGGTCGAAGTAGCCACTTTCATCGACGGGCTGCACGCCGGCGCAGGCCGCATTGCTCCCGCCGCCGCCCGGCAGGTTGGTGCGGATGAACTGGTTGCTGGAAGCCACGACGGTGATGTCGAGGCCGCCCATCTTCAGCTTGTCACCGGGCTTCACGATGGTGCGCTTGCCCTGGCTCAATGCCTCATAGGCAGAGAGAAACGCCGCCTGCACGATGCGGTCCTTGGGATCCGGCGAGCCGTGATCGTAGAAATGCTGGATCGGAACCTGCTTGGCCAGTTCGAGCAGGGACCCGACGTGATCGCCGTGGTAGTGCGTGGTCCACATGTGATCGATGCGGCTGACCCCGGCCGAGCGCAGCGTGTCGAGGATGCGCCCCAGATCGCGCTCGCCGGCATTGCCGGTGTCGACCAGCAGGGATTCCCCGGTCGGCCCCACGAACAGTGTGGACTGCCCGCCTTCGGTATCGATGTAATAGATGCCCAGCGCTGCGCCGCTGCCCGCTGCGGATGCGTCAACGGTTGAGATGCCGAGCAACACCAATGCCGCGATGAAACTGCGCATGACCGGACCCCCTGGATGGTGCGGCGAATTATATGCACTTTGGGCGTATGCTCGCCGCACGAAGGCCACGCTACCCAAGGGGGGTCCATGAGAACGCGCCTGATTCTGCCCATGCTGTCATCCGCCGTGCTGCTGCTTTCCGGTGCCGCAACACACGGCGCCGCCGCGTCCGATGAGGCGCGCGAGCACCTCGAGAAGGCCAGGGCCGCCGCCGGGAGCGACCACGCTTTCATCTTCGGCCAGCTTTGCCAGCAACCCATCCAGGTGCTGGACGCCCGGCCACCCGGCGATCAAGTGCCGGCGGCGCTGCCGACCATTGATCCTGCCCGCAACTGGTACGCCGAACCGGTGCAGGTATTCGACGATCTGTATTTCCTCGGGCAGACCGCGTTCTCGGTATGGGCTCTGCGCACCTCCGAGGGCATCATCCTCATCGATTCGATCTTCGACTACTCGGTGGAAGACGAGGTGATCGGCGGCCTCAGGAAGCTGGGCATTGATCCGAAGGAGATCCGCTACGTGATCATCAGCCACGCGCATGGTGATCATTCCGGCGGCGCCGGCATCCTGCAGCAGAAGTACGGCGCGAAGGTCGTGATGTCGGCGGCCGATTGGGATCTCTACGACACGACCAACGACAAGGTGAAAGCAAAGCGCGACATCGTTGCCACCGATGGCATGGAGATCAAGCTGGGCAATGGCGGAGTGCGCGTGTACCTCACGCCCGGACACACCAAGGGCACGATCTCATCGGTCCTGACCGTGCATGACAAGGGCGTGGCCCATGTCGCGGCGCTGTGGGGTGGCACGCTGTTCAATTTCCGGGACAGCCCGGGCGATCCCAGGGAGGAACGCCTGAAGACCTACGCCCAGTCCGCCGCGCGCTTCCAGCAGGTGGCGCGCGCCGCGGGCGCGGACATTCTGCTCTCGAATCACACGGCCTATGACGGTTCGACGCTGAAGCTGCCCGCGCTCGCGCAGCGCAAGGCCGGCGCGCCGCATCCGTATGTGATCGGTGCCGACGTCGTGCAGCGTTACTTCACGGTCGCCGAGCAATGCGCGATCGCCGCGCGCCTGGCGGCCCCACCGGCAGCCAAATAGGGGCAAGGCACCTGCGCAGCCCGGAAGGCCACCGGGCTGCGTGAGTGCAGGGTTGCCCTAGACGTACGGCGGCGTCGGAATCAGCTGCACACCCCGGCCTTTCCGGCTGACGCGGGGCTTGAAGTTCGCCGGCTTGATCACCAGCACATCGCAGGGCAGGGCATCGAGCACCTGTTCTGCCACGTTGCCCAGCACCAGGCGCTGCAAGCCCGATCGCGAAATGGCGCCCATGACCACGAGGCTGGTGCGCTGGCGACGCACCAGCTTCAGGATCACATCGACGGGATGACCCTCGACGAAGTGGCGCCTGGCATTGGTCAGGCCCGCCTTGTCCACTTCGCGATTGAAGGCCAGGCGCCGGTCGCGGCGCACCTTCTTCTGCACCTCCGCCATGATGTCGGGCGCCACGGCCGCGATCTGCGTGGCCGAAGCCATCGGGCCGTTGGCCCATGCATGCGCGATGTGCAGCTTGCCGTCGAGCAGGCCCGCCACGTCATTGGCCGCGCTCATGATGGCCGCATCCAGCCTCGCCGGTTTGGCGAAGCTGTGCGAGGGATCGATGGCGGCCAGCACCGACGGCCGGTGCCAGGTGCCGCGACGCTTGATCAGCAGCACCGGTACCGGGCTCCTGCGCAGCAGTTCCCAGTCGTTGAAACGCAGCAGCGACGGCAGCAGATGGCGCGTGGCGTGGCGCTCGGCAACGATCAGGTCGGCACCTGCGTGCTGGGCCTCGCGGATGACCGCTTCATACACCGGGAAGTCCCAGCGCGCTTCCACCACGACATCGATGCCGGCGGTGCGCAGCGGTGCCGCCAGCTTGTCCAGCTGCTTCACCACGCGCTCGCGCCACTCCTTCTGCATCTGCTGCAATGTCTGGCCCGCGATGTTGTAGGCGTCCAGGTAGAGCGGTGTGGCCAGCGCATGGAACAGCGTGAGACGCGCTCCGCTGGCCGCAGCGAGCTGCGCGGCCTTGTGCAGCGCCGGCTGGCTGCGGCCTTTGGGTACCTTGATGGCGACGAGGATATTGCGCAGCTTCTTCATATGGGGTTCCTGCGGGCGATTCGCGCCCGTTCAAGGGTGTTCGGGAAACAGTTCCCCCGAAATATAGCTCGCGACGTCGCGCAATTGTTCCGGAGTCAGTGCGGTGCGGAATGACGGCATCAGTTTGCGCCCGTTCCAGGCGGTGTCGGCGACGACCTGGCGATCATGTCCGACGTTCGCCAGGGATGCGCCGTTGCTGGTGCCCGTGCCGCGGTCGCCGTGGCAACCGGCGCAGAGCTGCCCGAACAGTGTCCTGCCCTGGGCTAGGTCAGCCGGGCCGGCTGGCAGCCGCATGGTGGTGGGCGCTGCCGGTGCTGCGCCACTTCCTTCTGCAGGAGTGGCGGGCACTGGACCCATCTTGCCGTCGAGCGAGAACAACCACAGGCTGTCGCCGTGCTCGCCACCGCCGATCAGTGTGCCGGCCGACAGCACCACCACGTACTGCCTGCCTTTGTATTCAAAGGTGCTGGGGGGAGCCGCCACGGCCGCATCGGTCTGGAACGACCACAGGCGATGGCCAGTGTCGCTGTCGAGTGCGGTGAAGCGTCCGTCGGTGCGCCCGACGAAGACCAGGCCGCCCGCGGTGGCCAGCGTGCCGGCCATGCAGCTCGACGCCCACTGCTGCTGCCATACGAGGCGATTGGTGGTCAGGTCCACGGCGTTGAAGGTGCCCTGCCGCGGGATGCCATGCGACGGGTTGTGTCCGCCGCCAGCCCAGAAACTGTCTTCGCCTGGCGGGTCGAAATCCTCCCTGCCATCGCTGGAGCTGATGCCCGCATGGTCGGTGCCGCAGATGAACATGCGATGGGTGCGTGGATCCACCGAGCTGGGCGGCCAGTTCGCGCCCATCTGCGGCTTGTACAGCACGGCCTGGTCCCAGAAGGGCGTGAAGATGCGGCCGTGATTCACCAGATCAAAGCCTTCGGGCGCGATGTCGATCTGCTGCGGCACCACCGCATCGCCGATCACGTAGGGCTGCGTCGCCGCGGTCCTGTTGCGCGGCTCCTGCGGAACGGGGCGCTCCTCGATGGGCGTCAGGGGCTTGCCGGTCTCGCGATCCAGGATGTACACCCAGCCGGTCTTGGAAACCTCCGCAATGCCCTTGCGCATCCTGCCCGCATACGGTGCGTCGAACAGGATCACGGGATTGGGTGAGTCGTAATCCCAGATGTCGTGATGCACCTGCTGGAAATGCCAGCGGTACCTGCCGGTCTTCACCTCCAGCGCCAGCATCGAAACCGTGAACAGGTTGTCGCCGGCGCGGTTGTGGCCGTTGTAGTCCGGGCCGGCATTGCCGGTGGTGAAGTAGAGAAGCCCCAGTTCCGGATCCACGGCCGGTGTCTGCCAGATGGACGCACCGCCGTACTTCCACGCATCGTTGTCGGCCGGCCAGGTGTCGTGCCCGACTTCGCCCGGACCGGGAATCGTGTAGAAGCGCCAGAGGTGCGCGCCATCCTTCGCGTCGTAGGCATCGATGTGGCCGCGGATGCCGGCTTCGCCGCCGGCGAAGCCCACGATGACCATGCCGTCGTAGTACAGCGCGCCGGCCGTGATCGAATATCCCTTGAGCGGATCTTCCGCCTGGACCGACCACAGCAACTTGCCGTTGGTCTGGTCCAATGCGACCAGCTTCGCATCGACCTGGCCCATGAATACCTTGCCTTCGCCGATGGCCACGCCCCGATTGACCCAGCCGCAGCACACGCGCACGCGCGCCGGATCGATGTTGGCGGTGTAGCGCCACAGGATGTCGCCGGTCTCCACGGACAAGGCGAACACATCGTTCGCGCCGGTGCTGATGTAGATCACGCCGTCCAGCACGATGGGCTGGCCCTGGCCGGAATACTTCGTGCTGTTGCCCGAGCCGTCGAGGTGGACGCGCCATTCGGACTTGAGTTGCCCGACATTGTCGCGGTTGATGGAGTTCAGCGGCGAGAAGCGCTGGTTGTAGAGCGTGCCGCCGTTGGTCAGCCAGCTGGTGGTCGGTGGTGCCAGCAGCTGTTTGGCCGTGTAGGCCGGCGCGGGTTTGATCTGTGCAAGGGCAGGGCAGGCCATGCAGACCAGCAGCGCAGCGCATGCCCACTGCCGCAAAGGTCTCTGGTTGGCCTGCAGTCCAGTCATCCCGCCCCTCTTGCCGTGCCCGCTCCGCTGGTCGTTTGGAGTACGCTTCGAGCCAGCATTTCAACTGATCCGTCGGGGAGTCTACATGGGTTCGAAAGTGGTTCTGGTAACGGGGGCGGGGTCGGGAATCGGCCGCGCGGTGGCGGTTCACCTGGCCGGGGCCGGCTATCAGGTGGCCATTGCAGGCCGGCGCATGGCGGCGCTGGAAGAAACCTCGGCCGCCGGTGGCGGCAAGATGCTGTGCATCCCGACCGATGTCACGGACGAAGCCGCCGTCGCCCGGATGATCGCGACCACGGTTGCGAAATTCGGACGGCTCGATGTGGTGTTCAACAATGCCGGCACCACTGCGCCGCCCGCGCCCATCGACGAGCTGGATGTGAACGCCTGGCGGCGCGTGATCGATACCAACCTCACCGGCGTGTTCCTGGTTGCGCGCGCCGCGTTCGGCGCGATGAAGGCACAGAACCCGCAGGGCGGGCGCATCATCAACAATGGCTCCATTGCCTCGGTCACGCCGCGTCCGAACATGGCGCCCTACACGGCTTCCAAACATGGGGTCACCGGGTTGACCAAGACCGTTGCGCTGGAGGGCCGCCGCTACAACATCGCCTGCGGGCAGATCGACATCGGCAACGTGCAGACCAACCTGGGCATCTCGATGCAGGCCGGTACGCTGCAGGCGGATTTCACGATGAAGCCCGAACCCACCTTCGATGTGCAGCACGTGGCCGAAGCGGTGCTGTACATGGCCGGCCTGCCGCTGTCGGCCAATGTCTTGAATATGACGGTGATGGCCTCACATATGCCCTTCGTCGGGCGCGGGTAGTGTCCGGCCCTCAACCCGGAGGTCTGCGGTGAATCGCGAACCCGTTGGTATCTTCCGTTCGCCCGCACCACATTGGGTCGGCGACGGCTTTCCTGCGCGCACGCTGTTTTCGTATGACCGGCTCGGCCGGCTGGTCAGCCCGTTCCTGCTGCTGGATTACGCGGGTCCGGTGGACTTCGAGCCCACCGTCAAACAGCGTGGCGTGGGCGAGCATCCGCACCGCGGGTTCGAAACCGTCACCGTTGTTTATGAGGGCGAGGTTTCGCACCGTGACACCTCCGGCAGCGGCGGCACCATCGGGCCGGGCGACGTGCAGTGGATGACGGCCGGCAGCGGCGTCATGCATGAGGAATTCCATTCCGAGGCCTTCTCGCGCAGCGGCGGCCGCTTCAAGGTGGCGCAGCTGTGGGTGAACCTGCCGGCCGCACAGAAGATGACCACGCCGCGTTACCAGGCCATCACGGCCAGCCAGATTCCGGTGGTGGACCTGCCGGAGCGGGTCGGTACGCTGCGTGTGATCGCAGGTCGCTATGGCGATGCACTGGGCCCGGCGAATACCTTCACCGAGTTGAATGTGTGGGATGCCACGCTGGTGCCCGGCCAGTTCACGCTGCCCGTCCCCGAGGGGCATCACGCCATCATCGCGGTGCTCGAAGGCAATGTGGCCGTGCCGGGGGGCGAACTGGCCGATGGTGACAGCGCGGTGTTCGGCGCCGCAGGTGGCGCCGTCGAATTGACCGTGCGCGCGCCGACCACGCTGCTGGTCATGACGGGCGTGCCCATCGACGAACCCATCGCGGGCTACGGGCCGTTCGTGATGAACACGCGCGAGCAAATCATGCAGGCCTTCGA
>CAYWDZ010000025.1:7730-21910 GCA_964456255.1 uncultured Steroidobacteraceae bacterium
AGATCCAGCTTCTCGAAGCGCTCGCCCAGCAGCCAGACCCCGGCGGCGATCTCCGACGCCAGTACGGCCATCGCGAGCACGATCGCCACGCCAGCCGCAATCATGTCGCCGGCGATCCAGCGCGTGATGAAGAAGGCGAGCCCGGCCACGATGACGACCGGCGCGAGCATCAGCACCAGCGCCAGCATCTGTCCCGCCATGAACAGGATGCGTTGGCCCATCACTTCAATGCCCTGCGGGCCACGATTTGCGGCGTTCAGGGACCACGCTGGAAACAGCACGGCCGCGGCATTGGCGATCAGCAGCTGTGTCATGCACAGCAAGGGCACCAGCAGCGCGGCGCCAATGACGGCGCCACTCTGCATCGCCGTGGCGAACCACGCCATGCGCGGCGCTGGGCTGTGGGGAAACAGCATGACACCTGCCAGCAGCATCAGCCAGATCATCCCGGTCAGCACTGCGGCCGGCGTGAGCAGTTCGCCGAGCATGATCTGCCAGCCGCGCAGCGGATAGGTCTTGAGGATGTCGGTGTTGGCGATGTCGCTGCGAAAGTCCTGGCGCGCGAGCTGCGGCCCGAGCACCAGCGCGTAGGCGGAAAACATCAGGAACATGGTTCCCAACGGTGGCCCGATGCTGCGCAGGAACGCGGAATCGGCAAGCCATGTGCCGCCCGCGACGATGATGGCTGCGCCGATCAACAGATTGCGCAGGCTCAGGTATTCACGCGTGGACAGCAGGTTCTTCCACAGGAATGCCAGTTCGGGCCGCCACGCGCGCCCCAGATTGAAAGGCGCGCGGCGCGCCTTCTGCTTGCCATCGCCCAGGCGCCAGTTGCCGGCGCGGATGGCCTCGAGCTTGCGGCTGCGTTTCTCTGCCCTGGCGATGGAAGCCTCTTCGAATCCAACCTGCACCCGCAGCACCCACCAGTAATGGGCGGCATACAGCAGCAGCGCGGGCCACAGCGCCGTGATGAACGAGCGGGCATCAGCGGCCAGCATCGGTGCCAGCAACAAACGGAAGGGATACAGCAGCCAGGCCACTGGCCCATGTTCGAGAACACCCGCGGTCAGTTCGATGCCGGCATTCGCCTGCTGCCACAGCCAGACTATCGGCACGCCAAGGAGCACCGCGATCACACCCCATGCAATCAACTGGCATGACAGCGGCGAGAGGCCGCGATCCTGCCAGCGCGTGATGACGAACGCCGAGCCGATGGTATGCAGGGACACCGTCGAGAAGATCACCCACCATCCGGCGAAGCGGATTGCTGCATCCGGGGATACTCCCCCCCAGCGTCGCGAGAACAGCGTCAGGATCAGCGCCGTGAACAGGCTGGCCAGCGCCGTGCTGATCAGCCGGTAGTGGATCAGTGCCGCCCGGCCGACCGGGGCCGGGAACAGGAACGCGATTTCCGCTTCGGTGAAGCTGAGTGCCGCGCGCTGCCGGCGCAATGCCCAGCACAGTGCGATGAACACCAGCAGCGAGACGGCTCCGATGACCAGTACCAGCGGCGTTCCTGACGTGGGCAGGTCATCGATTGGCGATCCCGGCCGCCGCGGGTAACTGCGAAAGAAGACGAAGTAGAAGTAGGCGATGCCGAACAGCGCACCGAGCAGGTACTTGGGCTGCTTGATGCGCAGCAGGCGCGAGCGCAGCACGTTCGCGAAGGACGTGACCTTCAGGTAGGCCAGCGCGCGCACCACTTCGGCGGCCGTGGCCAACTCAGCGCTCCGAATCGCCGGTGGCACGCACGAAGATCTCCTCCAGGCTCACACCGGTCTCGCCGCGGCTGAACTGCGCGGAGACTTCCGCCAGCGTGCCGTCGGCGATCTTGGCTCCCTGCTTCAGGATTAGCACGTGCGTGCAGACTTCCTCGAGCAGGTGCAGCAGGTGCGAGCTCAGCACGATGGCCGCGCCATCGCGGGCGCGTTGCATGATGGACTTCTTCATGCGGCGGATGCCCAGCGGATCCAGGCCGGTGAGTGGTTCGTCGAAGAACATCACCTTCGGTGAGTGCAGCAGGCCGCAGGCGATGATCAGCTTCTGCTTCATGCCGCGCGACAGCGCGGCAGGCAGTTCGTCGGCCTTGTCGGCAATCTCGAACTCCTCGAGCAGCGGCTGCGCGATGGCCTCGTGGTTGGTCACGCCGTAGATGCGCGCCACGAAGGCCAGGTGCTGGCGCACCGTCAGGTAGTCGAACAGGCGCGGTTCGTCCGCAAAGAACGCCAGCGCGCGCTTGGCGCCAATCGGGTCATTGGCCAGATCATGGCCAGCGATGGTCACATCGCCGCTGCTGGGCGGGATGATGCCCGCGAGGCAGCGCAGCGTGGTGGTCTTGCCGGCGCCATTCGGGCCCACCAGCCCCAGTACCTGGCCGGCCTGCACCGAGAAGGAAAGATCGCGTACCGCGGCGAAATCGCCGTACTTCTTGCCGAGACCCCGGACGTCAATCATGTGTGACTTCCACTGTGTATGGTTTGCGCGGCTTCCTGCTCGCTGGCGGCGAATGATGCCATAACCCCCGAGAGGTACACTCTGCCCATGGAATTCAAGGACTACTACGCAGTCATGGGCCTCGCGCGTGACGCGACGGCCGACCAGATCAAGCAGGCGTATCGCAAGCTGGCGCGCAAGTATCACCCTGATGTCAGCAAGGAGAAGGACGCCGAAAGCCGCTTCAAGGAGATCGGCGAAGCCTACGAAGTGCTGCGCGACCCCGAGAAGCGCGCTGCCTACGACCAGCTCGGCAGCGGCCCGCCACCGGGCCAGGATTTCCGGCCGCCGCCGGATTGGGGCGCGGGCTTCGAGTTCCGCGGCGCGGGCCAGCCCGGTCCGGGCGAGCAGGGGTTCGCCTATTCCGGCGATGCCAGCGAGTTCTTCGAAACACTGTTTGGTCGCGCCGGGTTCGCGGGTGGCCGGCAGCGACGTCCGCGTGATCGGGGCGAGGATCATCACGCGCGCGTGATGATCGATCTGGAGGCTGCGCTGGAAGGCGGCACGCGCACGCTGACGCTGCGTGTTCCCGAGGCGGGCGCGGACGGCGTGCCGGTGCTGCGCGATCGCACGCTCAACGTGAAGATTCCCAAAGGCATTCAGGCCGGCCAGCACATCCGCCTTGCCGGGCAGGGGGAAACCCTGGCCGGGGGCGGCAAGCCCGGTGATCTGTTCCTGGAAGTGGCCTTTGTGCCGCATCGTCTGTACCGGCCGGATGGCCGCGATCTGCACTTCGATTTGCCGGTCGCACCCTGGGAGGCCGCGCTGGGTGCAAGCGTGACGGTGCCTACACCCGCAGGTCCAGTGGAGCTGCGGATTCCGGCGGGTTCCAGGGCCGGCACACGCCTGCGGTTGCGCGGGCGCGGGCTGCCATCGCAGCCACCAGGAGATCTCTACGCCGAGGTGCAGATCGTGCTGCCGCCGGCCGACAGCGATGCGGCGCGTGCCGCCTACAAGGACTTTGCCTCAGCCATTCCCTTTGATCCGCGTGCCGGGCTCGGAGCATGACCATGAGCAACAACGAATCGCGTGTGCTGACTGGAGACATTGCTGAAGACGAGGAGGCGCTGAGCCTCGCGCGGCTGTGCGAACTGTGCGGCGCCGACAGCGGCGTGATCCAGGAACTGGTCGAGGAGGGCGTGATCGAGGCTTCTGCTGACGGCAATGCGCGCTTCGCGGGCACGGTACTGCGTCGCGCACGGCTGGCCGTGCGATTGCAGCGCGACCTCGGCGTGAACACGGCCGGCGTCGCGATCGTCATCGACCTGCTGGAAAGGATCGAAGTGCTGGAGGGCCGGCTCGGTCGCTAACCGCCCAGCCAGTCCTTGCCACGCAGCGTGGTGAGATAGGGCAGCAGCTTCGCGTCGGCCGCGGCATCCGGGCTCTGGTATGACCAGGTTGCCCGCGGCGGCATCGACACCAGGATGGCTTCCGTGCGCCCGCCGGATTGCAGACCGAACAGGGTGCCGCGGTCGAAGACCAGGTTGAACTCCACGTAGCGCCCGCGGCGATACAACTGGTAGGCGCGATCGCGCTCGGTGCTGGGCGTATCGCGACGACGCAGGATCACTTCCTTCAGCGCATCGTGATAGCCATGCCCGACCTTCTGCATCAGCGCGAAAGCCTGTTCCCACGTGAGCGGCATGTCGGGCGACTGCTCGTTCACGTCGTCATAGAAGATGCCGCCGATGCCGCGCGCCTCGCCGCGATGCTTGAGGAAGAAGTAGTCGTCGCAGTGGCGGCGCGCTACCGGGTAAAGCTGCGGCGAGACCGCATCACAGGCAGCGCGCGCGGCACGATGCCAGGACACGATGTCCTCTTCGTACGGAATGAAGGGCGTGAGATCGAAGCCGCCGCCGAACCACCACACGTCGCCGGCGCTGAAGAAGCGCACGTTCATGTGGCTGGTGGGTGCATGCGGGTTTTTCGGATGCATGACCACCGACACGCCCATCGCACGGAAGCTCCGGCCGGCCAGCTGCGGGTTGCGCGCCGTGGCCGATGGTGGCAGCTGTGAGCCGCGTACGTCGGAGAGCGCGACACCGGCGCGCTCCATCACTTCGCCGCCTTCCTGCACGGCAGTGATGCCGCCGCCCTGGAGCTTGCCTTCACCTTCCGGGCGCTGCCATGCGTCGCGCAGGAAACCGCCGCTCATCTCGTCGCCGAAGGTCCGGCACAGGTCGTCCTGCAGCCGGTGCAGATAGCCCAGTACCTGTGTGGATCGTGAGTCGTTCTGGTTCATGCGGGACATTCTACGGCGTGTCCACATCGCGGGAATACCCTCGTCGCGCCCGATGCAGTAATGTGCCGGCGATGATTCGCCTTGCCGCCAACCTTTCCACGATGTTCTCCGAGCTGCCGTTCCTGGAGCGGTTTGCAGCCGCTGCAGGGCAGGGCTTTGCCGCGGTGGAGTGTCAGTTCCCGTACGAAGCCGCACCTGAAGAGATTGCCGCGCGTCTGCAGGCCACGGGAATGAAAATCGTTCTGTTCAACGCGCCACCGGGCAATGCCGGCGAGCGTGGCCTGGCCTCGCTGCCCGGACGTGAGCGCGACTTCGATGCAGGCATCGAAACTGCAGTGCGCTACGCACAGGTCACGGGATGCAGGCAGGTGCATGTGATGGCCGGTCTGCTGCCCGCCGGCGCCGACCGCGCCAGATATCTGGATTGCTATGTGGCCGCCATTGGCCGCGCGGCAGATCAATTCGCCGCCGCGGGCATCACGGCGCTGCTCGAGCCGATCAATACACGTGTGGACGTGCCGGGCTACCTGCTCGATTCCACCGCGCTTGCCATGGAGTGCATCGCGCGTGCCGGGCGGCCCAACATCCGCCTGCAGTACGACGTCTATCACATGCAGATCATGCAGGGCGACCTGCTGCGCTCCATCGAGCACCTGCTGCCGTCCATCGGACATATCCAGATTGCCGACAATCCGGGGCGCCACGAGCCGGGCACAGGCGAGGTCGCCTTCGAGCGCCTGTTGCCCGCCATCGACGCGCTGGGCTATATGGGTCACATCGGCTGCGAGTATGTGCCCGCAGCCGGTACCGTCGCCGGCCTGGGCTGGGCGCGACAGTGGCTGCCGCGATAGGCGGGGGCGAAGCACAGAGTGGGGGTTTCATGTTGTATGTGGTGACCGGAGTTGGCGGATACATCGGCGCAGCCGTGGCGGAGAACCTGCTCAGGGATGGCGTGCCGCCGGGCGAAATCCGTGTCACCAGCCGCAATGACATCACGCTGGCCAACTGGCGCAGGCGCGGCGTTGATGCATGCAAGGCGGATTTCAACGACAAGGCCGCGCTGACCAGGGCATTTCGCGGCGCCGATCACGTGTTCATCGTGTCGACGATGGAAGCCGGCCCGCGTCGTCAGCAGCAGCATGCCAACGCGGTGGCGGCGGCCCGCGACGCCGGCGTCGGCCACATCGTCTACACGTCGTTCCTGAACGCCGAGAACCCCGCGGTCACATCGCTGGAGCTGGACGACCACAAGTTCACCGAAGGCTTGATCCGCGAGAGCGGCATCAGCTGGAACTTCATGCGTAACAACCAGTACGCCGACGCGATGGCCGAGAACCAGGCTGCCATTGCCATCACCACCGGCAAGGCCATCGGCAACACCGGCGCGGGGCGCGTGGGGTTCGTCACGCGCGATGACGTCGCGGCGGTGGCGGCAAGACTCCTGCAGGGCAAGGGCGACCCGAACACGGCCTATGAGGTCACCGGCCCCGAGGCGCTGGATTTCCCTTCGGTCAGCAGCCTGATCCGGGAATTGAGCGGCGCGGAGGTGCAGGACATCGACCTCAACGACGAGCAGATGTATGCCATGTGGGATTCGCTGGGCGTGCCGCGCGAGGCCACCGGCGACTTCTCGAAGTCTCCCGTGCCCTGGTGCAGCGATGGCATGGTGTCTTTCGGCAGGATGATCCGCGAAGGCTATCTGGACCGGGTCACCGATGTGGTGGAGCGCTTCACCGGCCGCAAGCCCAAGTCACTGCGCGAGCTGATGCTGGAGCGGCGCATGAACTGGCCGCCCGCGAAACCGCTCTGATTCGCCGGAGGGTGCCATGCGCAAGCTCATCGCGATGTCCTGTCTGCTGCTGGCCGCGGCACTGCCGGTTGCTGCGGCCACGCCCGGTGCGGATCAGACCGCCGCGGGCCTGAAGGCAGCGCTCAACCAGGGCGCAGGCAAGGCGATTGCACTGCTGGGCAAGGAGAACGGATTCTTCGGCAATGCGGATGTGCACATCCCGCTGCCGGGCAAGATGCAGAAGGCGCGCAAGACGCTGGGCAAGCTCGGCCTGAAGAAGCAGACCGACGCGCTGGAACTGGCCATGAACCGCGCTGCCGAGGCCGCGGTGCCGCAGGCGCGGCAATTGTTCGTCGATGCGATCAGCAGGATGAGCGTTACGGACGCGGTTTCGATCCTCAAGGGACCGGAAGATGCGGCCACGCAATACTTCCGGGCGACGATGACCGCACCGCTGACCGAAGCCTTTCTGCCCATCGTTGGGCAGGCTACGGCCGACATCAATCTGGCGAAGACCTATGACGCGGTGGCCGCGAAGGGCAGTTCGCTGGGGCTGGTCGATCCGGAAGATGCCTCGCTCGATGCCTACGTCACGCGCAAGGCGCTGGACGGGCTGTTCCTGATGATGGCGCGCGAAGAGGCCGCTATTCGCAAGGATCCGCTGGGGCAGGCCGATGCACTGCTCAGGGCGGTATTCGGCAGCCTCAAATAGCGCATGGCGAAAGCAGGGGGGCGCTGCTACCCTCGCCCCGGAAATCACGTGTTCCCGGCATTTTCGGAATCGACATGAAACACAAGATGATGTGGGTGGGTCTGGTCGCTGCGACTTCGAGCCTGGTGCAGGCGGCCGGTGCGGCGGAAACGCATCTTTACTGGGGCGATACGCACCTGCACACGTCGTATTCGATCGACGCCTACTCCACCGGCAACTACGTGACCGATCCGGACATGGCCTTCCGCTATGCCCGCGGGCTGCCGATCCTGCATCCGGTCACGCGCGAGAAGATCCGCATCGAGCGGCCGCTCGACTTCCTGGTGGTGTCCGACCACGCCGAGCTGATGCAGCTGCAGGTGCGGCTCGACGAGGAAGATCCGGAACTCATGGCCACACCCACCGGCAAGCGCCTGGCCGAGGCGCAGAAGCAGAACAAGCGTGCCGTGTTCGGTGAGGTGGGGCAGATCAACCAGGGCAAGAACCTGGAGATGCTCGATGACCTCGCCAGCCAGAAGGTCATGGAGAGCGCGTGGGCCCGGCAGGCGAAGATGGCCGACGACAACAACGTTCCCGGCAGGTTCACGGCGCTCATCGGCTGGGAATGGACCTCGGCGCCGGACTGGAGCAACCTGCATCGCGTGGTGTTCACGCCGGCGAATGCCGCCGGGGTCAGCAAGTTCGTTCCCTATACGCAGTACATGAGCAACAAGCCCGAGGACCTGTGGGCCTGGCTCGACAAGACCTCGCGGGCAACCGGTGCGCAGTTCCTGGCGATACCGCACAACTCGAACATGTCGGGCGGCAAGATGTTCGATCGCGTGGACAGCGCGGGGCGCCCGATCACCGCCGAGTACGCGCGCGAGCGCATCCGCTGGGAGCCGGTGATGGAGATCTCCCAGACCAAGGGAACTTCAGACACGGATCCGGCGCTGTCGCCAAACGATGAATTCGCCAACTTCGAGATCCGCAACAAGCTGCTACCCGGCACGCCCACGCCGGCATTGCCCGGATCCTTCGCGCGCACCGCGCTGCTGCAGGGCCTGTCGTTCGAGCAGAGCCTGGGCGTGAATCCCTTCAAGTTCGGCGTGGTCGGCAGCACCGACTCCCACACCAGTCTGTCATCGCAGGACGAGTGGAACTTCTACGGCAAGCTGGCGAGCCAGATGATCGCGGCCACCCGGGGCACTGATCGCGGTGCGTTCCCGATCTGGGAAATCTCGGCGGCGGGCACCGCGGCGGCATGGGCTACCGAGAACACGCGGCAGGGCATCTTCGATGCCTTCGCGCGCAAGGAGGTCTACGGCACCTCGGGTCCGCGCATCGCGCTGCGCGTGTTCGGTGGCTTCGGATTCAAGGCTGCCGATGCCCGGGCAGTGGACATCGCGGCGGTTGGCTACAAGGGCGGTGTGCCCATGGGCGGCGATCT
This sequence comes from uncultured Steroidobacteraceae bacterium, assembly GCA_964456255.1. Classification (GTDB taxonomy): domain Bacteria; phylum Pseudomonadota; class Gammaproteobacteria; order Steroidobacterales; family Steroidobacteraceae; genus ZC4RG30. Next base: position 16,396 of record CAYWDZ010000025.1, read on the forward strand.
GACCCGGGCCCCGAAAGGCCAGGCGCCGAGCCTGCTGATTCATGCGGTCAAGGATGAGCTCAGCGGCAACCTGGATCGCGTGCAGGTCATCAAGGGCTGGGTGGATGCCAGGGGTGAGACGCACGAGCAGGTGTATGACGTGGTCTGGTCGGGCAATCGCAAGCCCGATGCCAAGGGGCACCTGCCGGCGGTGGGCAATACGGTGGATGTGAAGACGGCGACCTACACCAATACCATCGGGGCGACGCAGCTGGCCGCGGTGTGGCAGGACCCTGACTTCGATCCGAAACAGCGTGCCTTCTACTACGTGCGCGTGCTGGAGATCCCGACGCCGCGCCACTCGCTCTACGATGCCGTGGCCCTGAACATCGATCCGGCCACGACCAATGCGCCATTGACGATTCAGGAGCGCGCCTGGTCCTCGCCGATCTGGTACACGCCCTGATCGCAAGCCCGTGATGGACACCATGCGCCGTCTGCTGCGCGAGCCGCTGGTTCATTTCCTCGCCGCCGGGGCGCTCATTTATGTGGCGTGGGGGCTATGGGGCAAGCGAGGCGATGACGACGCGCACCACATCCTGGTCGATCGCGCCGCGCTGCTGCAGTACGTGCAGTACCAGGCCAAGGCATTTGAACCGGAAACCTTCGGGCAGCAGCTCGATGCGATGAGCCCGGCCGAACGCCAGCGCCTGATCGACAGCTATGTGCGCGAGGAAGTGCTGTACCGCGAGGCCAGGGCGCTGGGGCTCGAGCAGGGTGACTACGTGATGCGCCTGCGCCTGGTGCAGAAGATGGGCTTCCTGCTCGAATCCACTTCGGACGAACAGCCAACCGATGCCGAACTGCAGCAGTACCTGGAAGAGAATGCCGCGCTCTATACGGTGGCACCGTCCTTCACGTTTACCCATGTGTTCATCGACCCGGCTGAGCGCGGTGAGGCGCGCGCGAAGAGCGATGCCGAGCGCATCCTGGCGACGCTCAACCAGGGGCATGCGGGTTTCAATGATTCGCCGCGCTACTCAGACCGCTTTGCATTCCTGCAGAACTACGTGGAGCGCACGCCGGACTACATCGCAAGCCAGTTTGGTGCCGCGTTCATGCAGGCCCTGGACAAGCTGCCGGTAGGCACCGGCATGTGGCAGGGGCCGGTGCATTCAGACCAGGGCTGGCACCTGGTGCTGCTCACCGCGAAGACATCCGAGCGCCTGCCAGCGATCGACGAGATCCGCGATCGTCTGGTGGATGACCTCAAGCGCGATCGGGACGCGGCCCGGCAGGAGCAGGCCGTGCAGGCTCTGATCGACCAGTACCAGGTGAAGCTGGTCGACGTGCAGGGCCACAAGCCGCAATGAAAGCGGGCCCTGGCTGCGCGGGCGTGCTGCTGCTGTGCGTGGCTGCAGAGGTCAGTGCGCATGAGGCGCGGCCGGTGGCCATCACCATCAGCGAACAGCAGGGCGGCCTCTACGCGGTGGACATCCGCGCGCCGGCTTCCATCGAAGCGGACAACCGTCCGAATGTGAAATGGCCGGATGATTGCCGCATGGTCGCGGCGCGGCTGATGCGCTGTGAGCAGCCACTGGCGGGCCGGGGACTTGCCGTGACCTGGCCCATCTACAACCCGTCGGTCACGGCACTGCTGCGCTTCCAGCCGCTGGAGGGCGCCACGCGTACCGCGGTGCTGCCCCCCGATGAAACACAGTGGACCGTGCCGGCGCGCACCACGGCATCCGGTGTGATCGCCAGCTATTTTCAGCTCGGCGTGGAGCACATCCTCGGCGGGCCCGATCACCTGCTGTTCGTGGCCGGCCTGCTGCTGATCGCCGGCACCCTGCGACGCATCGTGATTGCCGTGTCGGGCTTCACGGTGGCGCATTCGATCACGCTGTCGCTGGCGGCGCTGGGGTTCATTCATGTTCCCATTCCGCCCACCGAGGCAGCCATCGCTCTATCGATCCTGTTTCTCGCGCGCGAGGCAGTGGTGAATGATGGCAGGTCCATTGCCTATCGTTTCCCGGTGCTGGTCAGCGTCACATTCGGTCTGCTGCACGGACTCGGGTTTGCCGCCGCACTGGGAGAAGTAGGACTCCCGGATCGCGAGATTCCTTTGGCGCTGCTGTTCTTCAATGTGGGTGTCGAAGCGGGACAGCTCGCTTTCATCCTCGCGGTGATTGCGATCATCACGCTGGGACGTCGCATGCTGGCTGCCGGAGGTGTCATCGCCTGGGCAGACAAGTACGGGCGTGTTGTCGCCGGCTATGTGATCGGTGTGCCGGCAGCGTTCTGGATGATTCAGAGGTTGTAAACAGCACTCACAGGAGCACAATGAACTCGTGCGTTCACCTTGAGTAAGGAGGTTCATCGTGAGTGCTCACACACCAATGCTGCAGCAGGCAAGTCTGCTGACGGGCCGGCAGATCGTCATGCTGGCAATCATCGCGCTTCACGCGCTTCTCATCAGTGCCCTCATGACCATGCGCATCAGCGCGGATGTGCAGCCACCCGAAACGGTATTGATCGGTACGATCAGTCCACCGGAGCAGATTCCATTGCCGCCACCGCCGGAGATTCCGGTCACGGTAACCCCCAGGACCAGCATCCCGACGGTTCCCGTGCCGATCGTGAATCTTCCGTTCGAGGAGATTCCCGCACCGTCTGTCACGCTGCCAGAGACCGGCCCGGTGGAAGTCATGGTGCCGCAGGCAGGCACGGGAAATGCCACCACGCCGGCAGTTCCAGTCACCGCGCTGCAGTTCCGCGCCGTACGTCCGGCAGATGATTACTACCCTCCGGCATCGCTGCGCCTGCAGGAAGTGGGCACCGCCATCGTGCAGGTGTGTGTCGCGCCATCCGGCAGGCTCGAAGGCAATCCGGCAATTCTCACCAGTTCGGGCAGCCCACGCCTGGATGCGGCGGCGCTGAAATGGGCCAGTGAAGCGCTGCGCTTCACGCCGGCCACGCGCGGCGGAGTGCCGATTGCCGCCTGCAAGGGGTTCCGCGTCAACTTCACGCTGCACTGAGTGCAGCGTGAAGGTGGGGGAGTTACTTCGCCGCAGCCGGTGCGGTGCAGGCGTACGATGACGCCTGGTTGATGTCGCCGTCCTTGTAGCGCGGGTATTCGGGATACGAGCACATCGGCATGCTGCGAGTGCCTGCGGTCACCGTTTCGGTGCGGCCCGGGGCAACTCCCTTTTCAACCCAGTTCTGCAGCATGGCGAAGCGGTCGGCGCTGTTGGCCACCTGCAGCGCGTCGGTCACCACCTTGCCGTTGCCATCGATCGGGGCCGATCGGCCTGACAGGCCATGACCGCCCTGCGGGATCACATACAACCGCGCGAATGAATCGACGGTCTTCTGTCCCATCTTGTCGAGCACCGTCTGGTAGTAGCGCAGCTGCTCACCGGACGATGCCGTGGTGTCGTCGGTGCCCATTGTCACCAGCAGCTTGCCTCCACGCTTGCGGAACGCGCTGAGGTCCGGGTTGGTCGAGTCGAGCCACTGCGAGACCAGTTCGAGGCGCGCCCGGTATTTCTTTTCGTCGAGGTCGACGGGGTTCGCGGCGAGATCCTGCATCACGAAGCCGGTTACGCCGATGGTCCCCTGATTGTTGAAGCTGGGCGAACTCTCCGACGCGCCTTCCTGCCCGCGATAGCGCTGCCCGGCAAGGAATCCGCCACTGATGCTGCCACCACCTGGGCCGCCAGCGCGTGCGCCGCCCGCGCCACCGGCACGTGCTCCACCTGCGAAGGGACCGCCGCCACCAGCGCGTGCGCCACCAGGCCCCGCGCCTGGTCCGCCACCACCAAATGCACCGCCAGGGCCGCGCGCGCCACCGGGGCCACCTGCCGGCGCGGCAGCCGGAGCCGCCGGTGCCACGGCACCCTCCAGCGCTGCCGCATTGGCCACCGATACCGTTGGCGCCCACATGCCGAAATCCTTGCGGCCATTGGCGAGCTTCAGGCTGGTCATGCGCCGCGAGAAGAAGACCTGCAGCGTCTGGATCTGCCCCGAGGTCAGGCACGCGTTCTGCGTCGCGTCCTCGGGTTTCGGGTCGACATCATTCGGGCAGCGCTTTGCCTGCCAAGGATCTGCTTCGCCAATGCCATCGTTCACATCGAACAGCGTGCGGCAGTCGTAGTAGTTGTTGATGATGCCGTCGGTCAGGCCATCCAGGTTGTCGCAGCGGCGCATGAATTCGGCGACCACGGCATTGCCCTTGGTCGCCGGTACCCAGTTGGCGAGCGGGACTTCCTGGATGCGCATGTGGGCGCGCGACATCATCAGCGATGAGAAGCCCACGATGGGCACCGTGGACATCACGCCGTTGTAATCCTGCGGATAGCGCTGCGCCACGGTCAGGGCCTCGCGCCCGCCCTGCGAGCTGCCGACGAAGTAGTTGTACTGCGGCCTTGCGCCATAGGCGCGCTGGATCAGGACCATGGCCACGTCGTGGGTCTTCTTCAGCTGCATGTAGCCGAGGTTCCTGATGGCCTCGTCATTGAGCGCCCACTGGTTGTCACCATTGGCGTGTCCTGAATCGCTGCCGTAGGTGGCGAAGCCCTGCGCGAGGCCAGGGCCGCCGCCGAAGCCACCGGTGAGTCCCGGCACGCTGCCGTTCATGCCGCCACCACCCAGCTGCACGGCGCGGTGGCTCCAGCTCCCGGGCAGCGCGACGCCGAACCGGATGGGGCGTGCGGTGTCGCTCTTGTCCACTGGCAGCAGGCTGCCGTTGACCATGCAGTGCGCGGGCGTGTTGCCGGAAGCGGCCACCCACTTCACCGATTCCAGCACCACGCCGGACACCGGTTCGCCGATCTGCGATGGCTTGATCGTGGCCGACAGTTCGGCCGAGGTGCACCTGGCTTCGGTCAGCATCGTTGATTCGTCTGCCGCCGCCGCGGACGCTGATGCCAGCAGCATTGCAGCCAGGGCTGCGGCAGCCGGCGCGGCGTTGCGCAAGCAGGATCTGCCCGTGTGGATCATGAGAGTCTTCCCCCGGTGAAATCGATTGCGGGCCCAAGAGTGCCTGAAATGCCGGCATCACCGCTACTGCGCAGGCAATTCGCAATCCGGCCCGGCGGATACCGGGCAGGGCCGCGCTATAGTTCAGGCAACAGCAGACGGAGACCGACAGCAATGGAGAAGAACTCATGAAGGCGGGGTGGATCGCATTACTGTGCTGCATGGGTGGCACCGCGCTCGCGCAGCAGGCGACGCCGGGCAGCGAATGGCTGAACTACAACAACGGCCTGCATGGCCAGCGCTATTCGCCGCTGAAGCAGATCGACGCCGCGAACATCGCGCGGCTGGGCGAGGTGTGCCGCGTGCAGATCGATGGGCCAGGATCGTTCCACGCGGGAATGGTGGTCGCCGGCGACACCATCTACACGGCGACATCACGCGAGACCGTGGCTCTTGATGCCACCAATTGCGAATTGCGCTGGAAGTATGAGTACCGTCCGGAGGAGGCCAGTTGCGGCGGGTCGAACCGTGGCGTGGCGCTCATGGATGGGCGCAT
>CAYWDZ010000026.1:0-4334 GCA_964456255.1 uncultured Steroidobacteraceae bacterium
GTGGTCGACGCCGGTACCACCGATCGATTCCCGCGCGTGCAGGATCTGGTTGGATCCGTGGCAACGCGTGCGGCCAGCACTCCCGACCGCGAACTCTCGTTCACGCTGGGTCGGCAGTTCGCGCGTACCTCGCGCACATCATTGACCGCCGACCTGCAATGGCAGCGCGACGCGCTGACCGGCGATGACACCCGCAGCGCCGGCCTGACGCTGAGCCTGACGCCGAGGAGTCACCTCGGCATCGACATTTCCGCCGGTGCCAGCAAGACCGATGGCGCCGGCACCGTGGGCTGGGCCGGCGTCTGGTTCACGCTGAGCCGCGCGAAGTAGCGGCTCAGCGTTGCTTCAGGCCAGCGCCTTGCTGAACAGGACCAGCAGGCGCGCCCAGGCCTTCTCGGCCAGCTCCTTGTTGTAGGCCTGTGTGTCGATGGCGCACCAGCCGTGCTGTGCGCCCGTGTAGACCTCCACTTCGCCACTGAGCTTCGCATCGGCGAAGGTCTTCTTGAGGATGTCCTTGGAGGTCGGATCCTGCTTGTCGTCGTTGTCGGCGATCGCGATCAGGTAGCTCGCCTTCGACTTTGCGATTTGCAGGTGCGGACTATCAGCGGCCATGGTGGTGAGACCGCCGCCATGGAACGTTGCCGCAGCGCCGACGCGCTCCGGTACCGCGCCGGCGGTGCGCAGCACGATCGGGCCACCCATGCAGTAGCCGGTGGTGCCGACCTTCTTCTTCGTATCGACCGCCTTCTGCGCATCGAGCCAGGCGATGAAGGCCTTGGCATCGCGCGCTTCGCCATCGGCAGTGAGCGCGGTCATCATCGTCCGCAGTTCCGGGGTGAAGGCCGTGCCGGTCGCGGTCGGCGCCTTCTTCTGGCGGTAGAAGGGGTTCACGGTGAGCACCGCGTAGCCGGATTCAGCCAGGCGTTTGCCCATTTCACGGAAGCCGGGGCGCAGGCCGAAGATGTCCGGCCACACCAGCACCGCAGCGTGCGCGCCGGTGGTCGGATGCACGAAGTGCGCATCACAGGTGCCATCCGGTGTCTTGATGTTCACTTCGGATTCCGTAACCTCGGCGGCATTTGCGACCCTGGGCAGCATCGCCGCAAGGCCCACACCCAGACCGATCTTGCTGAACTCGCGGCGCGACAGCGCGCCCGGCAACAATGCATTCGCGTAATCCTGATCGCACATGGCTGACCCCTCGTTGAATGGGAACCGGAGAGGGCCAGATTCTATGCCTTAACCAGGGCTGGTTGGCGGCGCCGATGAATCTGCCTTGCAGGTGCCCGCGCTGCATGGCCGGCCTGCTGCTGCAGCCGATCGGCACTCAGGTTCCCATGTGCGTGATGGCAGCATACGATTGACCCGGTGCGCTGCTGGCAATGCCGATGCAGTTGGCGCAGATCGAACAACTGGAGGCGGGCAAGTGAACAAGGGCATGTGGTGTGCGGTACTGGCTTCGCTGTGCGTAACCATTGGGGCTGCGCACGCGGATGTGATCCCGACGCAGTTGTTGCCGCGTCCCGCCCAGCCGCAGGGATTTGTCGAGAAGGATGGTTATCTCGCCATCGATGCCGTGCGCTTCTCCCGCGGCGTGGTGGTAAGCGGATTCATGTGGCACGTCGTGACGGCGCCCAGCGGCGCCCGCGGGCTCACCGCCCTGCCGGCCGACGGGCCGTCGCAGGAGAATCCACGCGACAACGGCATGTGGGCGGAATTCGACGTGGTGCTGCAGCAGGCTGGCGAAGTCGAAGTGCGGGTCACGCAGGGCCCGCCCCTGAACAAGCGCGTCAAGGGTTTCGGGCGCTACGCGGTGTCCTTCAATGACGGAGAACTGAAGATGGTCAGCCCGAAGGGTGCGGTAGGCAGTGCGCGCCTCAAGGGCGTTGCCGGCGCGCAGCGGCTGCTGGTGTGGTGTGTGGATCCCGGCGTGGTGCTGCTGAAGGTGGAAGTGGTGCGCAGCAAGGCGGCACCTTCCAAGACGCTGTAGCTCCCAGGCCCGCGCGGGCAACGACCCCGCTTGCAGTGATGAGGTTGCCGTGAAAGTCATTGGCCTGATGAGGTTCGGCGGTCCCGAGGTGCTCGAAGTCATCGAAGTGCCGGAACCGCATCCAGGTCCGGGCCAGGTACGCGTACGCGTGCAGGCAGCAACCGTGAACCCCAGCGACCTGGGGGTGCGCGAGTCGGGTTACCGCGGCAGGATGGCTGATCTGCCCAAACCACTCGTCCCCGGCTGGGATGCCGCAGGCGTAATCGACGAAGTCGGTCCGGACACGGACGGACGGCTCGCAGTCGGCGACAGGGTGCTGGCGGTGGCGTTCGCGGGTTCGCCCACCAAGGGCGCCTACCAGCAGCAGCTGATCGTGCCGGCGGCATCGGTGGTGCGCGCGCCCGCAAATCTGGATCTCCATGCAGCGTCGGGGCTGCTGATGAATGCGCTCACCGCGCGTCTGGGCCTCGACGGCATGGCATTGAAGCCGGGACAGACGCTGGCGGTCACCGGTTCGGCGGGCGCACTGGGAGGCTATGTCATCCAGCTGGCCAAGGCCGACGGCCTGCGCGTGATTGCCGACGTCTCCGACCAACCCGCCGATCGCGAACTGGTGAAACGGCTGGGCGCGGACGAACTGGTCACGCGTGGCCCCGGCTTCACCGACCGCGTGCGGGCCCTGGCGCCAAACGGCGTGGACGGACTCTTCGACACCGCGCTGCTCAACGGCGCCGCCGTCCCGGCGATCGCCGACGGTGGGGTGCTGGTCACCGTGCGCGCGTGGAATGAGCCGGTCGAGCGCGGCGTGCGCGTCTTCCCCGTCCTGGTTGCAACGGCCCTCACCGACACGGCCAGGCTCGAACGATTGCGTGATCAGGCCGAGGCCGGCGTGCTCACTCCACGGGTGGCGCAGGTCATCCCCGCGGCGCAAGCTGCCGAAGCGCACCGGATACTGGAGAAGGGCGGCGTGCGCGGCCGTCTGGTACTCGATTTCACGAAGCTCTAGCGCCTGAGGCACACTGCACCTTGCAATAGGCGGCAGGCTCGTTCGGGGGATTCATGCCGAGAGGGGTCAGACTCTTCTGCCTCGTGGTCTTGCAGTGCGGCTTGATGTCTGCACAAGCGGCCACGCCCGCTACGACCGTCCCGCTGCTGGCCAATGGCAAGCCCGATCTTTCCGGCCACTGGGCCAACCCCTACGTGCCCGACATGGCGCGCCCCGGCACAGTGCTCGATCCGCTTACGCGCAAACCGCTGGAACTGAGCCGCGCGCCGCTGCCGGATGCAAAGGCGCCGGCTGCCGGCGGCGCGCCGCGGACCATGGACCTGCCTTACACCGACTGGGGCCTCGCACGATGGAGGGCCTATGACCCGGTGAATGATGGCGACTATGCCGGCAGCTGTCTGCCCTTTGGCATGTCACGCAACATCAACTCGCCGCATGGCGTGCAGTTGGTGCAGAACCCCGCTGCGCTCGCCATGCTGTTCGAGCAGAACACCTGGTTCCACTGGGTACCCACGGCTGCGCAGAAGTGGCCCGAGGATATTCCGCCGTCGTGGAACGGCGTTTCAACCGGACATTGGGAAGGCGACACGCTGGTGGTCGAGACCACCGGTTTCAACGGCTACACACGACTCGATACGGCCGGCCATCCGCACAGCCGGCAACTCAAACTCATCAACACGTTCCGCCTGGCGGATGCGCGCACCATCGAGCACACCGTGACCGTGCACGATCCGAAGACCTACACGCGGGACTGGATGAATGTCCGCACCTGGAAGCTGAAGCCCGCATCGGATGTGGTGATGGAGTATTCCTGCGAGGAAAACAATCTCGGCAACCTGTTCAGTGGCGCCATCAAGCCCTGGAAGCCACCGGAGAACGACGATGAAGAATGACGCGTTGTGGTTGCGCATTGTGATTCTGGCCTGCACTGCACTCGGCGCGAATGGCGCGCTGGCGCATCATTCCACGGCGGCGGAATTCGATTCGGGCATGCCTGTGACCTTCACCGGCACCGTGCAGAAGGTGATGTGGATGAATCCGCACATCTACACCTATGTCGAGGTGAAACAGCCGGACGGTACGAGCTTCGTGTACCACGTGGAAGGCGGGGCGCCGAATGGCCTGTTCCGGCAGGGTTGGCGCAAGGATTCACTGCCGGTGGGAACCCAGGTGACGGTCAAGGGCTGGCATGCCAGGAACCCCGACTCTCCCAATGTGGGCCAGGCCACCATTACCACTGCCGACGGCAGGAGGCTGTTCAGCGGCGACGGCCCCGCGAAGGCAGAGGACTAACCGGCTACAGCCGGTCGGGTCATGCGGCGGGCTTCCGCCCGTGCG
>CAYWDZ010000026.1:4434-17541 GCA_964456255.1 uncultured Steroidobacteraceae bacterium
TCTGCCCGCGTCCCACCCCAAACACGAATCCGAGGTTCCGATGTCGAAGTTACGGCGACTTGCCCTGGCTGCCCTCCTGACGGCAGTCCTTCCCCTGCATGCGGCAACGATTGGCGGCGGTGGTGATCCGCGCAAGCTCGACCCGTCGCAGAAGTTCGATCCCGCCGCCGATCCGGCGGCGATGGCTGCGACCTACGTCGCGACGCAGGCTGAAGGCAAACTCAAGGGCATCAAGCGCGTGGCCATCACGAACATGTGCGTGAAGTTTGTCTACGCCAAGAGCGCGTCGGGTGAGATGCGGGGTGGCACGAGGGCCTACACGAACAGCGCGCGCGGCGCGCTGTCCGAGAGCCTGGATCCGGACATGCTGCTCGCCGTGGCCAACGTCTGGCTGGAGAGGATCGAGGCCGACTTCAAGGCCGCAGGCATCGAGCTGGTGCCCTACGAAACACTGGCTGCCAACGACCTGTACAAGAAGTTCTCCGCGAAGTACGAGGAAGGCGTCCGCATCGGCGAGAGCGAGGACCACAACAACAGCAAGGGCAAGACCACCGAAACCGTGATCTACGTGAGTCCGCAGCTGCGGCCCTTCGCTCCCGACTGCGGCACGATCAGCCCGGCCTCGACCTCCACCTTCGTGCGCATGGCCTATCCGCTCGACGCGGAGTTCCTGACCATCAGCGGCGTGGTGGACCTGGGCACGGCCAAGGCCAGCGGCGGGCTGCTGCGCGGAGCCAGCGCCGACATCGACTTCCTGCAGCACATCCGCGCCGGTGATACGCAGTTCCAGTTCATCGGCAAGTCCGGCCCCGGCGCACGCGTCTGGCTCAAGCAGTCGGTGATTCCGCAGCAGGATCCGTTCCGGTCCACCGGCAAGACCACCACCGAGCGCAGCGGATCCAGCAACGTGCTCGGCACCACGACGACGCAGACAACCGAGACTTCCACCGAGGTCAGCTTCGACCAGAAGCTGTATTTCGACAACGCGCTGCAGTACCTGACGGCCGTGCACCGCATGTTCCTGCAGAAGATGCTCGAGAAGAAGTAGTCTTCGCGCCGTACCAGGCGCGCGGCGCTCGTCAGGGCGCTGCGCGTGCCGGCGCGTGGCGCTGCGCCACCACCATGTACAGCTCCCAGCACATGCCCACCTCGCCGCCGTGTTCACGCGTGCCGAGCCGGGCCTCGATTGCCTCCGCCACCGCCGCGGCCGGGATGTCGTGCATATCGAACAGCAGCCGGCAGAACGCGCCCATCGCAATGCGATCCTCGAACCACCAGGCATACGATTCGCGCGCGGCATCGAGAATGGCAAAGCCGCTGGACTCCAGCAGCGCAAGGTCGGCCTCGCCGAGGTAGTGGCCGCGATGGCCGGTGCTGTTGTGGGCACCGACGAAGTCATCGAGGAAAGACGCCACGGCGCTGTCGCGGTGCACGTCGGCGAGCACGAAGCGACCGCCAGGGCGCAGCACGCGATGTACCTCGCGGTACAGCGGTCCGCGCTCGTCCAGGTGGTGCGCGCCGGCGAGGGACAGCGCCGCATCGGCGGATGCGTCGCGCCAGGGCAGGGGCAGCAGCGGCTGATCGATTGACTGCCCGTCGAAGAAGCTGGCGCAGGGTTCATGGCCCAGCCAGCGCACGCCCGCCGGCACATAACGGGCCATGTCGCCACCGCCCGCGGGCACGTCAATGACGGTCTGCCCGGGAACCACGCCCGCCTTCGCCAGCGGCAACAGGAACTCCTCGCGGCGTGCCTGCGGCCAGCGGGCCATTGCGCCGGCATAGGCCGCGCCACGCCGGGCGAAGATGTGCTCGTAGTTCACGGCGCCAGCGCCTCGAGCGCCTCGCGCGCCACGGACGCGAGTTCACCCGTGGCGACACCCGGACGCAGCTGCGCGCTGCAATCGCGCAGCAGCTGCATCGTTGCCGCGGACAGGCCCGCGGTGTCGCGCACGACGGCAAGGTCGAAACGTTCGAGGGGCAACCCACGCGCCGCGATTTCCCCGGACGTGGCGGACAGCACCAGCGCCTGGCAGGCCGGATCGAGCACCAGGCCAGCCGCGCGCTCGGCCAGCGATGTCTTTCCGGCAAAGCGCAAGGCATCGCCCAATCCGGAACTCGTGCCGCTGCTCCATCCCACGCGCAGGCCACGGTCCGCGAGAACCGCCACGACTTGTGCCAGGTCCGCCTCACTGGCGCCGGCCAGCAGCACGGCCGGTATCCGGCCATCGCGGCCGGCCGGGAACCTGCGCTCCAGAATCAGCTCCGCGCGCTCATCCGAGGAGAAGCCCGGCGTGGTATTGACCTCGAGTACGGCGCAACGCACCTCGCGCCAGGAGCGGGTGATGTCGGGCGTGATGAAGTCCAGCCCGACGGCATCCAGGCGCATGCCGCGCGCCACGGCCTCGGCCATCGCGATGTTGTCGGGGTGGATCTGCGCCGTGCAATCGGCGAGCGTGCCGCCGCGGGCGATGTTCGCGACGCGCCCCAGGTCCACGGTTGTTCCGGCGGCTGGCCGCGACGCGGGTGTGAGGTCCTGGGTGGCCAGCACGGCCAGCGCGTCGTCATCGAGCACGATGCGCGTGCCCGCGATCTCGGGGTTCGGCGCCTGGCGGCGTCGGGCATTCTCGGCATCGACCAGTGCCGCTATGGTGCTGTTGCCGTCCGCGATGATCCGCGGCGGTGAGCGTCGCACGGCCCAGGCGAAGGCGCCGCCGATGACCACCAGGCGATGATCATCGCCCGGCACGAAGGACTCCACCAGCACGCGGCCGGGCGCGGCTTCGTTGGCCAGCTTCCACGCCGCATCGAGCTGTTCGGGCGTCGTCACGCCAACGGTCACGCCGAGGCCCTTGCCGCGATCCAGCGGCTTGAGCACGAGCGGAAAGCCAAGCTGCGCCGCCGCCCGCCGCGCATTCTCCAGCCCATCGACGAGCACGTGATTCACGCCGGGGAATCCCAGGCGTTCGACGAACTGGTTCGATTGCTGCTTGTCGCGCGCCAGGTGGGTGCCGGTGAGCGAATCGGCCTCGGTTCCCACCTCGAAGAAATGGATGCCCGCGCAACCATGGCCGAACTGCCAGACGCGCGCCTTTGCCGACACGGGCAGCACGGGGATGCCGCGACGCCGCGCCACGCGTTGCAGCGCGCGCATCAGCGGATCAGGGTGCCGTCGTGCAATGGCCGCCGCCGCCGCCGGAATCTGTCCGCCGAGCGCCTCCAGATCACCACGCCTGCCGCGCATCGCGCGCAGCAGGGCCAATGCCAGGTTGAGGCCGGTCTGCAGAGCGATGCCCGCGGCCTCCGCATCGAGGTAACCCAGATACACGCGGCACCGCCCCTGCCCATCGCGCGTGCTGCGCCAGGGCAGTCCGGTCGATCCGGATGCCTCGCGCAAACCCACGGCCAATGCGGCCGCGAGGGTCTCGAACTTCCCGTTCACGAGCGGCAGCGGCACGCTGGAAAGAAAGTCGGGCGAGAGTACCGACCGCAATTCCTCCTCGACCCGGCTTGCCGAAGGCGCGTCCCCGGCCGGCGCGTCGAACGCGGCCATCACGGCGGGAAATGGAACGTGGATGGATGGGCCGGGTATCAGTTCGATGCTCGCTGTCGGTCGCGCTTGCATCCGTGGGCCTGGTCCTTCGCCGGGGTTCATGACAGGACGGGGATACTAACCGAGCTTTTCCACATCCCGCAGCGTCGGGAACAGCCGCATCCACAGCAGCGCGATCAGCACGCTGCCGACGCCGCCAACAATCGTTGCCGGCACGGCACCCCACCACGCAGCGGTAATGCCGCTCTCGAATTCGCCCAGCTGGTTCGAGGCGCTGATGAACAGGAAGTTGATGGCGCTGACGCGCCCACGCATGTCATCCGGCGTGGAGAGTTGCACCAGCGAGCCGCGGATCACCACGCTGACCTGGTCGACCGCGCCCATGATGATGAGCGCAGCCAGCGTGAGCCACATGTTGGTGGACAGTCCGAACACGATGGTGGCGAGGCCAAACACGATCACCGACTGGAACATGCGCATGCCGACGCGGCGCGTGAAGGGCCGGTGCGCGAGGATCGCGGTGATGACCAGTGCGCCGGCACCGGGTGCGGCGCGCAGCAGGCCCAGGCCCCAGGGCCCGGTGTGCAGGATGTCTTTCGCAAAGATCGGCAGCAGCGCAGTGGCGCCGCCCAGCAGTACTGCGAACAGGTCGAGCGAGATGACGCCCAGCACATTGGGATTGCTGCGCACGAAATTCACACCGGCGAACAATGTGCGCAGCGTGGGCTCGCTGCTCGCGGCAAGCCGGCGCTGCACGGGCAATGCGCCATTGAAGAAGCCGGCCAGCAGCCAGAACGCCGCGATCAGCGTGTAAGTCGCGCCGGCAGAGAACGCGAACACGAATCCCCCCAGCGCCGGGCCACCGATGGTCGCGAGCTGGAACGCGCCGGTGTATACGGCGGTGGCCTGTTGCAGCATTCCGGTCGGCACCAGGCTGGGCAGCATGGCTGCGCCAGCAGGGCGCTCGTAGGCGGCCGCGGCGCCGAACACCGCCGACGCGAGATAGATGTCGAATACCGTGATCGCGCCCGCGAAGCTGCGCCACGCGAGGTACGCCGCCGCGAGACCTTCGACCCACTGGCACAGCTGCACGATGCGCTTGCGCTCGTGGACATCGGCCACATGCCCGCCATGCAGGGTCAGCAGTACCGCCGGCAGGAACTGCACCAGGCCCACCATGCCGAGGTGGAAGGCGCTGTTGGTCAGCTCGTAAACCTGCCAGCCCACCGCCACGGCGACGATCTGTCGCGAAAAGTTCGAGAACAGCCGGCCGCAGAAGTAGAGAAGGAAGTTGCGGTGATGGAAGAGGTCGGCGGAAGAGGGCTGTGACAATTGTGCGGGGTCAGTTGTGTCGGCTCCGCAAGATTAGCGCGTCCGGATACTCAGCGCTTCACTCCGTAGGTGGCGAAGGTCCGCTCTACAGACGGGGAAATCTCGAGGGCCGCCGCAATGTCGGCCTCACCTTCCGCCACCTTGTTCAGGCGCAACTTCGCAATCCCGCGGCCAAAGAGTGATGCAGATTGTCGTGGCACGAGCGCAATGGACTTGTCGTACTCGGCCACGGCATCTTCGTTGCGCCCCATCTGCAGCAGCACAAAGCCCCGACTGTCCAGGCATGGCCCGCAGCCTGGCTGGAGAGACAGCGCCGAATCGCAATCCTTCAGCGCATCTTCCAGCCCGACATTCCTGGTCGCCTGCTCCCAGCAAAGATTGTTGAAATCCGTGCTGGTCCGCGCGAGCGCGCGAGCCGCCGCGTAGGACTGCCTGGCGCGGTCCTTCTCACCCATCTGGATCAATAGCGTCGCGCGAAGCCTGTGTACTTCCATCGTGGACCCGATCACGGCCTGCAGACGATCCAGCGTGTCGAGGGCTGCGGGGAAATCCCTGGTGAGCGTCTGTAGCCCGCTGAGTGCTCTCAGCGCTGGCTCGAACCGCGGGTTCAGCTCCAGCGCCTTCTTGAGATCGGCAACGGCCCCATCGAGCTTCCTTTCCACTCCCGCAAGCGCGACGTAGAGCTCCGGAGTGGGGGCCTTCGTGATGCCGTTGGTCAGCGTGTCACGCGCAAGAGCGTCATCGCCAGCTATTCGGTAGAGCTCGGCGGCAAGAATGGAGCCGTCACCCGGCCCGACGTGATCTTCCAGCGCACTCCTGGCCCATATCCGGACGTCTTCGATACGGTGCGCGCCAACCAGATCGTTGGCCTTGGCTGTGATCTGCACAAGGGCGAAGGGATTCCGGCGGTACATGGTAAAGAGGTCCTGGGCGGCAACCTTTGTGGATCCGGATGCCAGGTAGGCGTCGGCGCGATGCCCACGCTTCCAGTCGCTGTCTTCAATCTCAATGGATCGGTTCAGCAGTTCGATGGCTTCGGCAGTCTTGCCTTGTTTGAGCGCGACGGCGCCGAGCACGCCCAGTGCATAGTCGTCCTTCGGGTCGAGTACCAGGACTCTGGCCAGGTCTGCGCGCGCTTCATCGTAGCGCTTCAGATTGAAGTAGGCGTTGCCACGGTTGGCCAATGCGTCCTGGTTGTCAGGCTCAAGCTTGAGGGCGGCGGTGTAGTCCGACACTGCAGGCTCGAACATCGAGCGATTCATCATGTCGCCGCCGCGGCTCACGTATTCATCCGCGGTGGCAAGAGGCTTGCCTGCCTGGGACTGAAGTTCGGCAGCTGATGGCAGTAGTCGCTGCCTCTGGATGAACAGGCGGTTCTTGTACATCTCACGCAGGTCCGATTCCGCGGCGTGCGCTTCCCTGGCGGCAATCTCGGCAACCAGCGACCGGGATGAAGCTTCGGCCGTGAACACCCCATTTGCGATGCGCGCCGTGCGCCGGTATTCCCTGCCTGCAAGCGTCTGGTTGATGTCCTTTCCCGATACGCTGAATCGATAGTCCTGACCCAGCTTCACCGTTGCCCGATAGACGTTGTAATCAGGGAAGGAAACGGCATAGGGAGCCTCGACATCCGTGCCCTCCGGCCGCGCGAAGTCGGCCTTGTAGCCCAGTTGCATGTCGTCCAGTTCGAAATAGCCGCCTTCGCTCCAATCCATGCGCAATGTGCCTTCGGCTGTCCACGTCAGTGCGCCGCTGGCTTCGTCAAAGGCTGCCGCGACCCTGGTCAGCTGCAGGTCGTCGAAGCGGTTGCGCCAGTAGTTGCGCATCCCCTGGTCACGCTGCGTGGCATCCAGGTTGTCCTGCGAGAGCTTCACGCTGAACGCGTCGTCGCCGTGAAACACGATCGACCCCTGAAAGGGCGCCGGTTTGTCGGCGCCGCCCGATGCGTCGAGAGTGATTTCCTGCACGTAATGCGGTTCGCTGAGCGGCGCCGGCTGGATGCGCACCAACTCGCTGCCGCGAGCGGTGAGCGGCAATCCCCAGCCAAATGATGGAATCTGCAGCTGATCGAGGTTCCGGTCGCCGAGGCGCGTGCCATCGAGCCAGTACGCCTTGCCGCCGATCTGCGAGCGCACCAGCACATGATCGAAGGCGCTGATTCCCGGCAGCATCCGGTCGACGCCGTCTCCGATCACGGAATTGACTGCCACCGGTTCGGCGTCGATCTTCAATTCGCGCAGCAGCGCCAGCAGCAGCGCGGTCTTGGCCTTGCAGTCACCATAACGGCGTTGCCAGGTCTCATCGGCGGTGGCTGGCTTCAGCGCGCCATCGTTCATGGCGAGCAGTACGTAGCGCACGTTTTCCTGCACCAGCTTGAGTGCTGCGGCGGCCTGTGCCTTCGGTTCCCTGCTGCCCGCGCGAATCCGGTCGATTCCCGCGCGCAGCGGCGAATCAGCGGCGAGCCTGGCGGCCTCGACATACAGCGGTGCCAGGCGCCTGGATACCTCGGGCCAGGACTGGAAGGCGGTGAGTTCCAGCCGGCGCAACGCGGTGAAGCGAACGGGCGCGCCCACTGGCTGCAGAAGTGGCGGGGGGTTCTCCAGCGTGAAAGCGATGCTCTGGCTGCTCCCGCTGGTGGACTCCTGCGTCGCCGGCTTGAAGTCGCGTGCCTGCCAGCGCACGTCCATCTGCCTGGGCCACTGGGCGCGGAAGCGTGCGGTCTGAATGGGCGAATTCATCCAGGCGAATTGCAGACTTGGCTTGTCGGGTACCACCGGATCGGCGTGGCGCTGCGTGAAGGAAAACTCGACGATGTCTCCTACCTGAAGGTCTGTGGGCTGCAGCAATGCCGTGAGCGTGCCGGTGAGAGTGGCCTGTTCCAGCCGGTCTTCGCGGCGCAGGATGGTGAAGTTGTCCCCGTTGCCGAGCAGGTCGCGCACCTGGGAGTCACGGCGCACGCTCAGCCGATGCACGGTGATGACGTCGTTGTCGGGCTGCCAGGACAGCGTGATGGTGCCCAGGGCCTGCAGTCCCTGGGGGGTCTGGATGCGGATGCGGGTGTCGCTGTAACTCTCGATCGCGTCCGGCGCCAGCCGGACCTGCTGATCATTGAGCAGGATCAGCAATGCAGCATCCGTAGCGGCCGCAGGCGGCGGTTCGGTGGTGGCAGGCTGGACCCAGTCGGGAACTGGACCAACCAAGGGTCGGTCCGCTGCGCTGGCCGCCATGCCAGCAACGGCCGTCATGGCCAGAACCAGTGCGCACATCCGGTGTTGCATGAGACCTCCCCGCGGCTCCGTGGGGCAGCATGTTGTTCTGCCTGAGACGATGGCTGAATGTGCGGCGTGACGCAACTGTCACGAGAGAAGAAAAGACAGTGCTTTCCGGTAAAATGCCGGACCCCCGAGCCGCCAGCTGGAGCCTCCCATGCGCATTCTGAAGATCCTTGGCATCGCAATCGGCGCAGTGGTGGTTCTGGTGGCCGCCGCGCTGGTGGCGGTCTACCTGTTCTTCGATCCCAATGACCACAAGGACCGCATTGCCGCGGCCGTGCAGCAGTCCACGGGCCGCACGCTGTCGCTGCCCGGCAAACTGAGCCTCACGGTGTTCCCATGGATCGCGATCGAGACCGGCGAGGCCAGCCTGGGCAATCCGCCGGGCTTCGGCAACGAGCCGTTCCTGACGCTCAAGCGCGCCAAGCTGTCCGTGAAGCTGATGCCGCTGCTGAAGAAGCAGCTGGAAATCGGGCGCATCGAAATCGATGGCCTTGATCTCAGGCTCAGGCAGGACGCGGGCGGCAAGGGCAACTGGGAAGAGTGGGGCAGCCAGGCAGCGCCCGCGCAGGAGACGAGCGCATCGGGTGGCGCACCGCATCTGGATCTCGCCGGCGTCGTGATCACCAACAGTCGCATCACGTTTCAGGACATGGTCGCCGATCACGTGAAGATCGAGATCGGCCACATTGCGCCGGGTGCAGACTTCCCGCTGTCGCTCAGCACTGACCTGACCAGCGGGCCTGGCGCGGCGCCATTGCCGCTCGGCCTCGATGGCGTGCTGTCGCTGGACGTGGAGAAGCAGCGCTACCAGTTCAAGGATTTCAAATTGCACGGCAGCGTGCAGCCGGCGGGTGCGCCGCGGCCGCTGGCCTGGTCCTTCGCAACACCGGCCGCTGATCTGGATCTGTCCGCGCAGACTCTGGCGAAGACGAGCTTCACGGCCGAGGTGGGCGACGCGCGGCTCAGTGGTGAGGTCACGGGCCAGAAGCTCATCGATGCACCCGCACTGGCGGGGAGCTTCAAGCTCGCCGAACTTGCGCCGCGGAAAGTCATGACGCAGTTCGGCATGTCGGCGCCGGTCACACGTGATGGCAGTGTGCTCAACCGCTTCGCCGCGCAGGGCGCCTACGCCTGGCAGGGTGGTGTCGCCAGACTCACCGACCTGGCCCTGAAGCTCGACGACTCGCAGCTCACCGGCCGCTTCTCCTATGACACGCGCGACTCCGGCATGGAGTTCGCGCTGAACCTCGACCAGATCGACCTCGACCGCTACCAGCCGCCCCCTGTCGAGCCGACCACCACGACCGAGCCGATCGAGCTGCCGGTGGAGTTGCTGAAGCCGTTGCGCGCGCGTGGCTCGTTCAATGTGGGCGCGATCAAGGTCGGTGGTGCGCACCTGACCAAGCTCTCCGCCGCCATCAACATTGGTGGGGCGGTCGCGCGTTTCGCACCGCTGCAGGCCGAGCTGTATGGCGGAACCTACAGCGGCGACATCGGCATCGACATGCGCCCCGCGCTTCCGCGCCTGACCATGGACGAGCACATGTCCGGCATCGACATCGCCGCCCTGATGAAGGACTACTCCGACAGCAAGCTGCTTTCCGGCAAGGGCAACCTCGACCTGAAGTTCGCGGCGACCGGCACCAACAGCAATGCGCTGATCAAGTCGCTGACCGGCACCGCAGCGGTCAACCTGCAGGATGGATCGGTGGAGGGCTTCGACGTGTGGTACGCGATTGGCGAGGCGCAGTCATTGCTCAAGAAGCGCACGCTCTCGGGCGCGCCGAACAACAAGCGCACCACGTTCGACACATTCAAGGCCACGGCCGATGTGGTCAACGGCATTGCGACCAACAAGGATCTGACCGTTGCCTCGCAGCTGCTGCGCATCACCGGCTCCGGCATCGTGAATCTGGTGTCCTCGGAGCTGGACTACAGCGTCACCGCCGCGGTGCTGAAGGCGCCGCCCGGCGCCGATGCCGACATCGCTTCCCTGGAGAAGGCTGCGATACCGGTGAAGATCACCGGTACGTTCACCGATCCGAAGATCCGCCCAGATCTGGGCGGGCTGGTGAAGGCCGAGGTGCAGAAGGTCGTCGAAAAGAAGAAGGAAGAAGTCCAGCAGAAGGTCGAAGACAAGGCGAAGGACGTGCTCAAGGGGCTGTTGGGCGGCAAGAAGTCCAAGGACAAGCAGCCGGCGCAGAATCCGCCTCCCACCGGGCAATAGCCGGGCTGCCCTCCCGCAAGTCGCCGGATGCGCATCGTCGTTCTCGGAGGCGCGGGAAATTTCGGCGCCCGCATCGTGCGGGCCCTGTGCCGCGATGATGTGATCGAACTCATCTCGGCCGGGCGCAGGCCGCGGCGCGTAGCGGGCGCGGAGCAGGTGGCTACCGCCACCCTCGACATGCAGGCGAGTGACTTCACAACTCACCTCATGGCACTGCAGCCCGGGCTGGTCATTCATTGCGCCGGTCCCTTCCAGGGCCAGGACTATGCCGTGGCGCGGGCCGTGCTCGCCGCTGGCGCGCACTATCTGGATCTTGCCGATGGGCGCGATTTCGTCGCGAACTTTGCCGCGGCGAATGATGCGGCCGCGCGCGCGGCCGGACGCTGCGCAATCAGCGGTGCCAGCACGTTGCCCGCATTGTCGGGTGCCGTGCTCGATGAACTGTGCGCTGGCATTGAGCCCGGGGAAATCGAGATCTGCATTGCGCCTGGCCAGAAGGCGCCGCGAGGTGCGGCCACTCTCGCCGCGGTGTTCAGTTACCTCGGGCGACCGGTGCGCGTGTGGGAAGACTGCCGGTGGCGCGAGCGTACCGGCTGGATGGACCTGCGCCGTGTGCAACTTGATTTCGCGACCCGCTGGGCGGCGTTGTGCGACGTGCCTGACCTCCAGTTGCTGCCGCAACGCTATCGCCAGTTGCGTGCAGCACGCTTTCATGCGGCGCTGGAGTTCGGCATCGAGCACTTCGCGCTGTGGCTGCTTGCGGCAATGCGACGCTGCGGGCTCCCGCTGCCAGTGCAGCGCTGGGCCGTCGCGATGAATGGCATGGCCGGCTGGCTGGATGCGCGGGGCGGGCAGTGGGGCGGGATGCGGGTCAGCGTGGTGGGAACGGCGCCGGATGGCCGGCGGCTGCGGCGCACCTGGCTGCTCACCGCTCCGGCCGTCGACGGGCCGGAGATTCCGTGCATGGCGGCGATCCTGATGGCGCGGCACCTGGCTGCGGGCAGGGCGCCCGCGCCGGGTGCAATGGCCTGCACGGGGCTGCTGGAGCTGCAAGAATTCGCGCCGTTGTTTGCACAGTGGCACATGAAGACACGCGTTGAGGAGATCGTTGCGTGACCTACCTGCTCCTCAAGTGGCTGCACATTGTCCTTTCCACGGTGTTGCTGGGCACGGGGGCCGGCATCGCCTTCTTCATGTGGCGGGCGCATCGATCACGCGATGTGCGCGTCATCGCAGCGGTGGCTGCCGACGTGGTGCGCGCGGATTTCCTGTTCACCGCCACAGCCGTGGTGTTGCAGCCCGTGACAGGCCTGCTGCTGATGTGGAAGCTGGGCTATCCGTGGACATTGCCGTGGATCCATTGGGCACTGGCGCTGTACGTGCTGGTGGGTTGCTGCTGGCTGCCAGTAGTCTGGCTGCAGATCCAGATGCGCAACATCGCGCGCCGGGTGGCCGCGCAGGGCGGCGCGCTGCCCGAGATGTACTACCGCTACTTCAAGTACTGGATCTTTCTGGGCTGGCCAGCCTTCGGTGGCGTGCTGGCCATCTTCTGGCTGATGGTGGCGAAACCGGCAGGTCAGTGATGCGGCTACCGCAGCTGGCTGTCCTTGCTGCCGCGGCGGTTGTATCCGGCGGCCGGCGTCTGCGCCTTGTCGGCAATCTGCTGGCAGTCCAGGCACAGGCGCACGCCGGGCAGTGCGCTGCGGCGAGCTTCTGGGATTTCCGCGCCGCACTCCGCGCAATGTGTGAGGCTCTCGCCCGCAGGCAGATTGCCTTTCGCGCGGTCGATCGCATCCTTGACCGTCGCATCGATCTGTTCCTGTACGGCGCCTTCACGTGCCCAGCCGGTAGCCATGATTCATTCTAGTCCGAGCATCCATATCCCGGCGCCAGCTTCTCCAGCAGCACGAAGATCATCAGGCCCGCGATCCACAGGCGGCCTCCCTGATAACCATTTGCATCGCCCCCGCCTCTGACTGCTGTGGATCGGCGACAGCTGCGGCGTCTAGGACTTCGGGCGCATAGTAACGGCGCAGATTTCGGAGTGCAGATGGGGTCGGCCGCGATGAACAGACGAAGGGTGCTCAACGGGTTCTCGGGATTGCTGCTGGGAACCCTCTGGGCCGGGGTGGCCGCCGCAGCAGGCCCGGCAGCCGCCGACTCCGGCAATACGGGAGCACTGGATCTTGCCGCACACCGGGGCAAGGTCGTGTACGTGGATTTCTGGGCTTCCTGGTGCGTGCCCTGCAAGCAGTCCTTCCCGTGGATGAACACCATGCACCGCCAGTACGGCAAGGACGGGCTGGTCATCATCGCGGTCAACATGGACCAGGTGCGCGCGGAGGCCAATGCCTTCCTCAGCAAGTACCCGGCAGAATTCAAGGTTCACTACGATCCCGAAGGCAAGCTCGCGCCGCAGTTCAAGGTGCGCGGCATGCCCACCAGCGCGCTGCTCGGGCGCGACGGCAAGGTGCTGCTGATCCACGAAGGCTTCAAGAGCAAGGATGCGGCAACCCTGGAGCAGGCGATTCGCGACGCGCTGCGCTGATTTCACCGGAGATGATTCGCATGAGACATGTCATACGCACCGCCGCGATGCTGGCACTGGCTGGCCTCGCGGGCTGCAGCACGATAGGCATCAAGCCCTGGGAGCGCGACATCCTCGCGCGCCCCGAAATGGCGCTGGACGCCGCCCCGGTGGATACCTCTTTCGATGAGCATGT
>CAYWDZ010000026.1:17641-21598 GCA_964456255.1 uncultured Steroidobacteraceae bacterium
GTGCTCACCGGCGGTTCGCCCAATGGCGCCGTGGCGCAGAAATACGCGCAGACCTTCACGACGCCTTCGGGCGACTCCCTGACGCCCACTCCGCGCCCGCGAGGCGAAGACGACGACGACGAGGAGGGCGGCAGGTTGTATACGGTGGCCGCGGGCGAGCAGCCGCTGGATCCGAGCTTCCGTGACCTGCGCGTGGCCGGCGACCTGAACTGGTCCCAGCCGCTGGGCATCGGCAACCGGATCGCGGCCAACGGGCATCTTTCGGTCGAGCACGACTTCCAGTCGGCATCGACCAGCCTGATGTTCAGCCGCGACTTCAACAGCAAGAACACCACGCTGGGTGTGGGTGTGAGCGGTGAGCTGGACCGCATCAAGCCCATCGGCGGTGTGCCGGTCGCGGGTTCCGACTACACGCTGTTCGACAAACACAATGGCGCCGAGAACAAGCATGTGCTGGGCGCGCAGCTCGGCGTGACCCAGGTGCTGTCCCGCAACTGGATCGCGCAGCTGAATTTCTCCGTGGATGAATCGAGCGGCTATCTGAACGATCCGTACAAGATCGTGAGTCTCGTCGACACCACGGGCGTGACTACGGACTACCTGTTCGAGAGCAGACCCGATACGCGCACGCGCCGCAGCGTCTGGCTGGGCAACAAGGTCGCATTGGGTTCATCGGTGCTGGATCTGTCGATGCGCTACGGCACCGACGACTGGGGCATCGATTCCCAGACTGTCGAGGCGCGCTACCGGATGCGCATCGGTGGCTCCATGTATCTCGAACCGCACCTGCGCTGGTACAAGCAGGGCGCAGCCGACTTCTATCGCCTGTACCTGACCGGTGCGGATCTCTCCATGGCCAACATGTCGGCCGATCCGCGCCTGGGCGCATTCACCGCCAAGACTGTCGGCGTGAAGCTGGGTGTTCCCATGTCGGGCGGCAGTGAGGTGGCGCTGCGGCTCGAGGCCTATCAGCAGGATCCAAAGCATCGGACCAGCACACTGGATGGCCTGTCAGGGCTCGATCTGAACCCGCGGCTGCGCGCGGTGATGCTGCAGCTGGACTGGAACTTCGGCTTCTGACGGATGCCGGCCGTGGCGCCCGATGCCCTGCAGGTCGAGCAACGCGGTGAACTGGTTGCGGTGCAGTTCAAGGCCATGGCCAGTCCATGCGAGCTGCTGGTGGCCACGCACGATCTGCAACTGGCGCGCAAGCTTGGCGAGGTTGCGGCTGCCGAAGCCTGGCGCATCGAGCGCAAGTACAGCCGTTATCGCGACGACAGCGTGATCGGTGCGTTGAACCGCAGCGAAGGCGTGGCGGTTGCGCTGGACCCGGAGACGACCCTGCTGATGCAATTCGCGGCGCGTTGCCACGAGCTCTCGGATGGCGCTTTCGACATCACCTCGGGTGTGCTGCGTCGGGCCTGGCGCTTCGATGCGAACGCGCAGATGCCGGATGCCGCGCAGGTCGAGGCGCTGCGCGCGCGCGTGGGCTTTGAGCGCTTGCGCTTCGAGGATGGCAGCCTTGTCGTTCCACCGGGCATGGAGCTGGATCTGGGCGGCATCGGCAAGGAATACGCGGTGGACTGCGCGCTGGCGCTGGTCACGCGCGAGTTCGACGGCGCGGCGCTGGTGAATTTTGGCGGCGACCTGGCCGCCAATCGCGAGCCACCCGGTGGGCCCTGGAAGGTTGGCGTGGAGCGTCCGGGTGCGCACGGCGAGGCGCGCCTGCTGCTGGACTTCAGTCGCGGTGGCCTCGCCACCAGCGGCGATACCCATCGCTTCTTCGAACATGCCGGCAAGCGCTACGGTCACATTCTGGATGTGCGCACGGGATCTCCGGTGGAAGGAGCGCCACGCTCGGTCACGGTGGCAGCGGGCAGTTGCCTCGAGGCCGGCATGATCGCGACGCTGGCCATGTTGCAGGGTGCCGGCGCGGAAGAATTCCTGGCCGGGCAGGGCGTGACCCACTGGTGCCTGCGCTAGCTGCCCGCCGCACCGACGATGTCGCGCCTGCGGAACACCACGCAGGCCATGACGACCAGCGCGATCACATACGCGCCGACCACCAGGCTGGCGTGCAATGTACTGGTGCCGCCGTTTGCATTGACGTTGACGGCAGCCGCGATGTTGGTGCGAAAGCTGGCCAGCGCGCTGATGTTGTGCATCGGCAGGTACTCGGCCACCTGGTCCATCCAGTCGAATGCAATCGACAGCAACCGGATGAGAATGCCCTCGCCGATGTAGTAGCCCAGGCTGATCGCCATGCCCACCGCCGTGGAACGGACCAGCAGCGTGACGCAGCCCGCCATCGTCACGAATGCCAGCAGCGCACCCCAGGTCCTGGCGAACGTGATCGCGAGCGAGGAGAACGAGCTCGACAGCAGCGCGGGCCCGGATGGTGGTGGTGGGGCGATCCTGCCCGCCAGGGCGCCGCTGCCGGCGGCGAACGCGCACACGACCAGCAGCGCCGCAGTGGTTACGCCAACCAGCATCAGGTACTTGCCGCCCAGATACTGCAGGCGGCCGGTGCCGCGGGCCAGTATGGGTCGCAGTGTGCCCAGCCCGTATTCGATGCCGACGACGGAGGCGCTGAGGATACCGAGCAGGATGATGCCCAGCCCCGCCGCGACACTCAGTGTGGAGGTGACACTGCCCGCTGGCGAGAACACCTGATAGCGGGTAGCCAGGGTTGCCTTCTGCGCCTGGCACTGCAGCGCCAGACTGGTGATGGTCTGCGGCGGCGTGTCAGGGGGAAGCACTGCCGCCGCATTCGCTTCCAGCTCCTTGCAGGTCACCATGCGCGGCATGCCGGGAGTCACTGCGGTTCTGGGCAGCATCACCCGCCCGCCACTTGCCGCCGTGGAGGCGTAGGAAACATACCCGCCCCAGATCGCCAGCTGCGAAAAGGCGAACAGGATGGCCAGCAGGATCCACGGCATGCGCCGGCGCTGCAGCTTGAACCACTCCCAGCGACAGATGCGCAGGATGCCGCTCATGGGGGCTGTGCTCCGGCGTCATGATTCTGCGCGGTGACCTGCAGGAAGTATTTCTCCAGCGAAACGCGCTGCGGCACCATTTCGGTCACGTACACATCCTGCTGGGCGAGCGCGCGGGTGAGATCGCCGGCGCGATCAGGCGAGACGCTGGCCACGATGTAGCCGCCTTCGGAGCGCACCGCCGAGACCCAGTCGAGTGCGCCCAGCAACTGCGCGGCGCGATCGTCGGCGGTGGTCTTCAATCGCACGGCGCCCTGCACATGCAGCAGGTCCTGCACCTTGCCCTGCGCGATCAGCTGCCCGCGTGAGAGGATCGCCACATCCTGGCAGACCTGCTCGACCTCGTTGAGCAGATGGCTGGAAAGCACGATGGTGTGGCCGGCTTCGGCAAGACGCGAAATCAGTTCGCGCACCTCGGCCATGCCCGATGGATCCAGCCCGTTGGTGGGTTCATCCAGGAACACCAGCTCCGGATCGCCCAGCAGCGCATAAGCAATGCCCAGCCGCTGCTTCATGCCCAGCGAATAGGTGCGGAACTTGCTGTTGGCGCGCTCCGCCAGGCCAACCAGCTCCAGCAGTTCATTCACGCTCTTGCCGGCGCGGTTGTGTCCGATGCCCTGGAAGAAGCGCAGGTTCGCGCGGCCGGACAGGTCCGGATAGAACGCGGGTGACTCGACCATCGCACCAATGCGCTGCAGGGCTGCCGGATGCGATGTGTTCACGTCCTGCCCGAACAGCCGTATCGAGCCGCCGGTAGGCCGGATCAGGCCCAGCATCAGGCCGATGGTGGTGGTCTTGCCGGAACCGTTCGGGCCCAGCAGTCCGAACACGCCGCCCTTGGGAATGCGCAGTGAAAGATCCTTGACCGCAACCACGGAACCGAAGTTCTTGCGCAGGCCTTCGATCTCGACCACCAGGTCTGGGGTTTGGGCGTCCAAGCGCGGGCACGATAGCAGAATCC
>CAYWDZ010000027.1:0-21175 GCA_964456255.1 uncultured Steroidobacteraceae bacterium
GTTGAATGAAAAGCTGGATTCGCCGGAACTGGTGCAGCTGGCGCAGCGTGTGCGACTGCGCTTTCACCTGAAAGCGCTGAGCCCTGACGATCTGCGCGCGTACGTACTTCATCGACTCGAGGTCGCCGGCTCCAATGGCCGCGAGATCTTCGCCGAAGACTGCTATCCCCTGCTCTACCGCTACACCGGCGGCGTGCCGCGCCTGATCAACTCCCTGTGCGACACCGCCATGATGGCGGCCTTCACCGACGACCGGGATCACGTGACGCTGGCGGATGTGGAGTCGGCCATTGCCGAACTGCGCTGGTCTGCGTTCCAGCAGCCATCTGTGCCACTTCTCAAGCCGGCCACCGAAGCAGACGAAACCGGGCGTCATGAAACAGGCAGGGGCCCCGGTCAATCCGCATCACGTGCCCGGCAGGCCGAGATCGATGCCGTCAGGCGGGTGGCTGCCTCGCAACCTCTGGCCAGGCTGGTGGTCGTGGCCGACGGCAGGACCATCGGCGAAAAGCCCCTGCTCCTGGGGCGCACCATCATCGGCCGCACGCCCGAAAACGACCTGCAGATCGACAGCCGCTTCGTGAGCCGCCACCACTGCCAGATCATCACCAAGTTCAATTCCTGCGTGGTGGAAGATCTGAACAGCACCAACGGCATCACCGTGAAGTCGCGCCGCGTGCGCAGCCACAACCTCAATGATGGCGATGTGATCACCATCGGCCGGCACGACCTGATCTACATCGACGAGCGCCGCGGCAAGACCGGTGAAACCGACAGCCATCCGGTGCTGGCCGAGCCGAAGGGCGCGGCGAAAGAAGAGCCGGAGGACGAGTCACCCGACGAGGTGCGAGCTTCCGGCCAGGGCAAGAAGACGTAGGTACTCTGGAAGAAGGGCTGCGACATGCAGACACCCAAGGGTCAGGACGTCACCACGTCGGTCAATCCGGCCACCAGCGAGACCATTGCCGTCTGGCCGCTGGCAGATGCAGCACGCATTGAAGCCACGATGGATGAGGCGTATCGCGCGGCTGCTTCCTGGCGTCGCCTCGGCGTCGGGCACCGCTCCGGGCTGCTGCTGGCCGTCGCAGCACAGCTGCGCCAGAACAAGGACCGGCTGGCGCGGACCATCACGCTGGAGATGGGCAAGCCACTCGCCGAAGCCCAGGCGGAGGTGGAGAAGTCCGCATGGAACTGCGAGTACGTGGCCGAACACGGGCCGGCCTGGCTTGCCGATGAGCAGGTCCGCACCCAGGCCCAGCTCAGCTATGTGGCCTATCTGCCGCTTGGCGTGGTGCTGTGCATCGAACCATGGAACTTCCCCGTGTGGCAGATCCTGCGCTGCGCCGCCTCGGCCCTGATGGCGGGCAACACCATCATCCTGAAGCACGCGCCCAATGTGCAGGGCTGTGCCGTACTGGTCAGCGAGCTGCTGCAGGCAGCGGGCCTGCCCCCCGGCGTATTCACCAACCTGAATGCGCCGGTGCCGGCCATCGGCAGGATCATTGCCGACCGGCGTATCGCCGCAGTTGCGCTGACCGGCAGCCCCGGCGCTGGCGCCGCCGTGGCCGCCCAGGCCGGTGCGGCCTGCAAACGCTCGGTGCTGGAACTGGGTGGCTCGGATGCCTTCATCGTGCTGGCCGATGCCGATCTGGACGCCGCGGTGGCCGCCGGCGTGCGTGCGCGCTTTGCCAACTGCGGCCAGGTGTGCCTCGCGGCCAAGCGATTCATTGTCGAGCAGCCGGTGGCGGCGGAATTCACCGTGCGCTTTGCCGAGCAGGCTGCGGCACTGAAGTACGGTGATCCCTTGCAACCCGACACCCGCATGGGGCCGATGGCGCGTGCCGACCTGCGCGACCAGATCGACGCGCAGGTCCAGGCTTCGCTCCAGGCCGGCGCACAGGCACTGGCCGGGGCACGGCGCGGTGTCGGGGCCGGCTGGTACTACGAACCCACCGTGATGACAAACCTCAAACCCGACATGCCGGTGGTGGCCCAGGAGACATTCGGCCCCGTCGCGGCCATCCTGACCGTGCGTGATGCTGCGGCAGCCGTGGCCATGGCCAACGACTCGCCCTACGGCCTGAGCGCGATGCTTTGGACGCGTGACACCGGGCGGGCCCGGATACTGGCGCGCGAACTGGATGTGGGCGGGGTGTTCATCAACAGCGTCACGGCCTCAGACCCGCGCCTGCCGGTAGGCGGCGTGAAGCTCTCCGGGTACGGCCGCGAACTCGGCCGGACCGGCATGCTGGAGCTGTGCAACGCGCAAACCGTGTGGGTGGCGTAAGGCGCCCGCTGGACGATCAAACCTCGTCGAGCGCAGACTCGCTGCGCCCGCAACGAGAATATCAACAGGGAGTTGAGGTCACATGGCCACCAATCCAGCTGCGCTGCACCGGGAAGTCTCCAATCCATTCCATGCCGTCAACCAGAACACCGAGCGCTGGTTCTACGCCGCGATGGCATTGCTGTTCATGGCGGTCGCCCTCGCCGGCTTCATCCCGTCCTCCATCGAGAAGGTGGGCCTGGTGCAGGGCGGACAGCGGCCACCGTTTCCTTGGTTCATGCATGTCCATGCGGTGGTCATGGGCACGTGGCTCAGCCTGCTGGCGGCGCAGTCGCTGATCGTGGCGCGGGGGCGCGTGGCACTGCACCGCAAGCTGGGTGTCGCGTCATTCGTACTCTTGCCGGTGATCGTCGTGATGATGGGCATGATGATGCTCGGCACACTCATCGGTCTCGGGTCGGCACCGCCCGGAGCCGTGCCGGCCGAGACCAAGTTCTTCGTGACCAACCTGACGATAGCGCAGAGCCAGGCCATCGTGCTGTTCCCGCTGTTCATCGGCTGGGCGCTGGCCGTGCGCAAGACCGACCCGGCCATGCACAAGCGGCTGATGATCTTCGGCACGGCGGTTCCGCTGCTGGCCGGCATCGACCGGGTCACCCAGACACTTGGCTGGACCAGCCTGCCGCAATCCGGGGATTCGATGTACCTGAACCTGCTGGTGATCCTGATGCCGGCACTGATCTTCGACGTGGTGCGCACCGGGCGCCTGCATCGCGCCTACGTGTATGGCCTCGCCAGCATCGTGCCCTGCTTCATCATGACCCACTTCCTGTGGGGCACGGCCGCGTGGCACGGGGTGGTTGCCCGTGTGCTGGGCGCATTCGGGGTGGCGAACTGGTAGGGTTGACCACGGTTTGTCGTGACTGATTGAATGGCCCGCCGGACGAGGCCCGAGACCTTGCCGGCCCGCAATCACAATGTTTGGGGGGAATTCGCCATGGCCTTGCTGCGCTCGCTACCTTTGATCATCACGGGCACTGCCCTGCTGGTCGGCCTCCAGGCCTGCAGCAAAGCCCCCGCACAGGTGGACATGCAGCGCCTGCTCAATGCCAATGCCGAACCCGGCCAGTGGATGACCCACAGCCGCACCTACGACGAGCAGTACTACAGCCCGCTGGACAAGATCAACGAGGGCAACATCGGCAAGCTGGGCCTGGCCTGGTATGTCGATTTCCCGACCAACCAGAACGTCGAGACCACGCCGCTGATGATCGATGGCGTGCTCTACGTCACCCTGCCGTGGAGCATGGTAATGGCGGTCGACGCGAAGACCGGCAAGCAGCTGTGGCTGCATGACCCGCAGGTCAACAAGGCCTGGAACGGCAACATCTGCTGCGGCGTGGACAACCGCGGTGTGGCCGCCTGGAATGGCAGGATCTTCTTCGGCACCCTCGACGGCCGGCTGATCGCGCTCGATGCGAAGACCGGCAATGAAGTCTGGTCCGTGAAGGCCACGCCGGATGAGCGCAGGTATTCGATGACCAGCGCGCCGCGCATCGCCAACGGCAAGCTGTTCGTCGGCTCGGCCGGCGCCGAGTTCGATGTGCGCGGGTACATCGATGCTTACGACGTCGAGACCGGCAAGCGCCTGTGGCGCTTCTGGACGATTCCGGGTGACCCGGCCAAGGGCTTCGAGAACGACGCCATGAAGATGGCGGCCGAAACCTGGAAGACCCCGGGGTGGTGGGAGGAAGGCAAAGGCGGCGGCGGCACCGTGTGGGATGCCATCACCTACGACCCGACGACGGACCTCGTGATCTTCGGCACCGGCAACGCCACGCCCGGTGATGCCGTGCGGCGCGACCCCGGCGGCGGCGACAACCTGTTCACGACTTCCATCGTGGCCCTGCACGCCGCGGATGGCAGCTATGCCTGGCATTACCAGCCCACGCCCTGGGAGACCTGGGACTACGACAACGTGCAGCAGCTGATGCTGCTGGATGTGGAAATCAACGGGCAGCAGCGCCACACCGTGATGCAGGCTGCCAAGAACGGCATGTTCTATGTGCTGGATGCGAAGACGGGCGAGTTGCTCTCGGCCAAGGCCTACACCGACGTGAACTGGAACACCGGCGTGGACATGGCCACCGGCCGGCCCATCGAGAACCCCGCGGCGCGCGCCAACCTCACCGGCAAGATATTCAACCTCGTTGCGGGGCCCGCTGGCGGCCATGCCTGGCAATCGATGTCCTACAGCCCGATCACCAAGCTGGTGTACATCCCCGCGACCACGCACTGGCAGCTGGTCGGACCGTTCGCTGAACGGCAGAAGTACCTGGCCGAGCATCCCGACGCGCCGACCAGCTTCACCGGTCGCCTCACCGCGTGGGATCCGATCGCGCAGAAGGAAGTGTGGCGCAGCGAGGAGTTCATCAACCCCACCGGTGGCGTGCAGGTTACGGCAGGCGCCCTGGCAACGGCTGGCAATCTCGTCTTCCACGGAAACCTGCCGAAGAAGGAATTCGCCGCGTACCGCGCCACCGATGGCAAGAAGCTCTGGTCCTTCGACACCAAGACCGCGGTGCTGGACAACCCCATCAGCTATGAACTGGATGGCCAGCAGTACGTCGCCATCGCGGTGGGTGGCCCGGTGGAGGGCGGCTACTACGCGCCCAATGGGTCGCGGCTGCTGGTCTTCAAGGAGGGTGGCTCGGCCGTGCTTCCCGACCTGCCGGCTTTCACGCAGGCGCCCATCGATCCGCCACCGCAGTTTGCCGATGCCGACACCATCCAGCACGGCGCGCAGGTGTTCGAGCAGGTCTGCCAGATCTGCCACGGCCGCAACGGCGCCGCACGTTCGACGTTCCCGGATCTGCGCCGCTCGGCGGCCTTGAAGAGCCAGGAGCTGATGGATGCCATCGTGCTGCAGGGCACGCTCGCCCAGCGCGGCATGGTCTCGTTCAAGGAGCAGCTCAAGGACGGGGACACCGTGGCACTGCGTGCCTACCTGATCTCGGCGGCGGAAGCCGCGTTGCGAGCTCCGCCTCAGGGTGCCGGGCCGGGTGCGGGGCCGGGGCGCGGTGCAGGACTTCCGGGTATCGATCCAACGCCGCGGCGCTGACTCGCACCAGTAGTTGGCCAGCTGGAGCGACAGCTCCGCGTTCAGCTGCAACACATCTGCATTCATGGAAACAACGGGCTCGGTACTCTGGCGACCTTCCGCGCAGCGGATTGCCGCCAGCGAACTGACGCGGTTCGCGCGCTTCGCCCGGGAACACCACGGCGCGCCGCCCCCGACATCTGATCCGCAGGCTGACTGGCGTCAGCTCCATGCCTGGTCGGTGCGCGAACGCGCTGCCTTCTGGAGCGCACTGTGGGAGCACGCCCAGGTGCTGGGTGATCGCGGCAGCCAGGTACTCGCTAAGGGCCATCTCATGCCGGGTGCGCGCTGGTTCGGCGATGCGCGCCTGAACTACGCGGAGAACCTGCTGGCCGGCGATGGCCAGCAACCTGCGTTGATTGCGCGCAATGAAGCCGGCACGCGTCGTGAAATCACCCGCGCCGAGCTGCGCGGTGCGGTGGAGGCCGTGGCAGCGGGGTTCGCACACGCCGGCATTGGCCCTGGCGACGTTGTGGCGGGCTTCGTTGGCAATACGCCCGAGGCCGTGATCGCGATGCTGGCAGCGGCAAGGCTGGGCGCGGTCTGGACTTCCACTTCGCCCGAATTTGGCGCCGCCGCCGTCATCGAGCGCTTTGGCCAGACCGGCGCGAAGCTGCTGGTTGCCGTGGGTGGCTACCGCTATGGCGGCAAGCATTTCGACTGCCGGGAGAAGCTCGCGCAGATCGTCGCCGGCATGCCCTCGCTGCGCACACTGGTGCTGGTGGACTGCGCTGCTGCGCCGGCCGGTGCACCGCCTGATACGCGACACTGGGATGAACTGCTCGCCGCGGATCCCTCGCGCGCTCCGGTCCTGCAGCGGTTCGCCTTCGACACACCCTTGTTCGTGCTGTATTCCTCCGGCACCACGGGCAAACCCAAGGCCATCGTGCATGGCGCCGGCGGCACCTTGCTGCAGCATCGCAAGGAGCACCTGCTGCACACCGATGTACGGGCGGGCGACCGCGTCTTCTTCTTCACCACCACCGGCTGGATGATGTGGAACTGGCTGGTCTCGGCGCTGGCGAGCCAGGCCACCGTGGTCCTTTTCGACGGCTCGCCCACCTTTCCCGACAATGCGGCGCTGTGGCGCATGGCCGCCGAAGAACGCGTCACTGCCTTCGGCACCAGCCCGCGATTTCTCGCGGCCATGGAGAAGGCGGGCATGCGGCCGCGCGACGACCATGAACTCAGCGCGCTGCGCACCATTCTGTCCACCGGTTCTCCGCTCGCGGCCAGCCAGTTCGATTACGTCTACGACGCGATCGCGCCCGACGTGCACCTGGCCTCGATCTCGGGCGGCACCGATATCGTCTCCTGCTTCTGCCTGGGCGTGCCCTGGCTGCCGGTGCGCCGCAGTGAAATCCAGGGTGCGGGCCTGGGCATGGCGACCGATGTGTTCGACGATGCCGGGCACCCCGTGGTCGGCACGCGCGGCGAGCTGGTGTGCACTGCGCCCTTCCCGTCAATGCCGCTGGGCTTTCTCGGCGACGCGGATGGCGCGCGCTACCATCAGGCCTACTTCGAACGCTTTCAGAATGTCTGGCACCACGGCGACTATGCGCTGCGCACCGACAGTGGCGGTTTCGTCATCCTGGGGCGCTCGGATGCGGTGCTGAATCCAGGCGGCGTGCGCATCGGCACCGCCGAAATCTATCGTCAGGTCGAGAAACTCCCGGAAGTTCTGGAATCCCTTGCAATCGGCCAGCAGCGCGATGGCGATGAGCGCGTGGTGCTGTTCGTCAGGTTGCGCGACGGCGTGCAGCTCGATGCCACACTGGAAAAGCAGATCCGCAATGTCATCCGCGAGGGCGCCTCGCCGCGCCATGTGCCGGCGAAGATCGTTGCGGTGGCAGACCTGCCGCGCACCCTGTCGGGCAAGCTGGTGGAACTGGCCGTGCGCAATGTGGTGAACGGCCTGCCGGTTTCGAATCGGGATGCGCTGGCGAATCCGGAATCGCTGGAGTTGTTCCGGAACTTGCCGCAACTCGCCGACCAGGACGCTGGTTCGTCCCGCCCACGGCGCTAGTGAAGATGGGGAGATGTCGAAAGTCCACTCAACCCTCCACTTCTGAATGGTCCTGAAGAACGAGGGGGTTACACAATGCCAAAGACCCACTTGGTCCGCCGCGCCCAGTTCATCGCTACGTGCCTCGGAGTTGACGGCTGCTTCGGTGCACCGACACCCCGTGGAATCCCGTCAGGTGCTTGCGTGGCGGTGGTACCAGCGCAGCCAGTCGCGCCATCAGATCCAGTGGCTCCAGCACGATGTGTGTCGTGCCATCACGGTACGTTGTCTTGAGCGCATAGCGCACATGGCCGGGCTGCGCGGCTGGCCGTCAATCCGGGCCGGCGGCGCGGAGTCCCAGCGAGAATTCCACGGGCACAATCACCTCGGCCATGCGCGCAACACCGTGCTCCCGATATGGCCGGAACATTGCGTGCAACACGGCAGCGTATCCCTCCCGATCCAACAGCTCGAAGCCGCTGCTCCGGTGCACCCGCACCTCCAGAGGCCGACCGTCAAGGTCGATCAACACCCACAGCAGCACCGTGCCCTGCAGACGGGCCCGGCGGGCGGCCGAGGGATAGCGTGGCTCGGGGCGGCGCAGGTAATCGACCTGGCTGGCGTCGACCCTGGCGGGACCCGAGTCGGCAGTCGGGATGGCCAGCGCCACCGGCTGCGGCGCCGCGGTCGCTGCTGCCGCTGGCGCAACCACATCGATGGCCACGGGTGCGGCGGGCAGGTCAAGCGGCGGCAGGTCGATGGCCGGCACGACTTCCGTTACCTGTACGGGTTCCGGCGGATCGAGATGTGATGGCACGACTTGCGGCTGGTGCTCGGCCGGCATCAGGATGACCTGCATCGCAACGGCCTCGGGCGCTGCCGCGATGCGCGCACGCGAATTCATCGCCACCGCGAGTGCCGCAAAATGCAGCGTGGCAACCGCCGCCAGAGTCGCTCCGCGACGTCGCGAACCTCGCTTGCGCACGATCAGACCTCGCTCCAGGCGCGCAGCAGGTTGTGGTAGACACCCGTCAGTTGCAGCACAGCCTGGTCGTCGGCATGGCCCTGGCGCAGGGTTTCGATCGAGGTGTCCATCTCGAACAACAGGCGCCGCCGCGAATCATCACGGACCATGCTCTGCACCCAGAAGAACGAGGCGAGGCGCGCACCACTGGTCACTGGCGTTACCCGGTGCCGGCTGCTGGAGGGGTACAGGATCAGGTCACCGGCCGGCAGCTTGATCTCATGTTCGCCATAGGTGTCGCTGACCACGAGCTCGCCACCTTCGTACTCACCGGGTTCGCTGAGGAACAGCGTGCAGGACAGGTCGGAACGCAGTTGCGCGCCGTCACCCAGGCGCATGACCGCGCCGTCAATATGAAATCCATACTGCCCGCCGCCGGCGTAGCGATTGAACCTCGGCGGCAGGATCTTCAGCGGGAGCGCCGCCGCAAAGAACAATGGGCTGCGTTCCAACGCCCCCAATACCACCTTCCCCAGCTCGGCCTTGACCGGCGAGGCATCCGGCAGCTGCTGGTTGCGCTTCACGTGCGCGCCGAGACTGCCGACGGTCTCGCGGCCATCCGTCCACTGCGCGGCCTCCAGCGCCTTGCGAATGACCGCCAGCTGCTCCGCACCCAGTACGTTTGGAACGTGCAGCAGCATGCCCGCTCAGAAGCGCCAGTCGGCGCTCAGCAGGAAGCTGCGTGGCGCTCCCGGCAGGTAGCGGTATCCGCTCTTGTTGATCGACGCCACGTAGTGTTTGTCGGTCACGTTGTAGGCGTTCAAGCGCAGCGACAGCGACTGACTGACATCGTAGGACGCGACCGCATCGAGGACGCCGTAGCCACCGGTGCTGGTCGGAGTGCCGACCGCGCCATCCGTGCCGCGATGCAGACCGTCCATGAAGCGCAGGCCGCCACCCAGAGTCAGCCCGATCGGCAGGCGGTAACTGGTCCAGGTCGTGATGCTGTAGCCGGGCGTGTAGGTCAGGTTCGGCGTGCCATCCTGCGAGATCGCCGGGCCCTCGGTCACTTTGGTATCCAGATTGCCGATGCCGGCGGACACCGCCCAGTTGCGCGTCAGGTTGCCGACCACGGAGAACTCGACGCCGCGCACCCGCTTGCGGCCGGTCTGCGTCGGATTGCCCAGGTCGTCGACGATCTGCGTGTTGATCTCGTTGCTGACATTCGTCTGGAACAGCGCGAAGTTCACCATCAGGCGCTCGTCCATCACGCTCCACTTGCCGCCCAGCTCGATGGTCCGCGCCTCCTGCGGATCGAGGTTGGGATTGTTGGCATTGCTGGCCGAGGTGCTGAGCTGGAAGTTGGCGCCGCCGGGGGGCTGCTGGGACAACGCATAGTTCACATACAGGCTCAGCGACTGCAGCGGCTTGTAGACCGCGCCGAGCTTCCAGTTGAACAGCGTGTCGCGGTCGCCCAGGTCGGCCGTGGAGACGATGGTGCCGATTGGCGCGCCACCGCAGGAGACCGCGCCGCGGCCGGTGCCGTCATTGCAGATGGCGGTGCTGTCATAGGCTGTCTTGTAGCGGTCGGCCCGCACGCCGGCCGTGACCAGGAAGCGCGATCCGAAGCGCAACGTGTCAAAGACATATGCCGCCAGTGTGTCGGTGCGGCCATCGCTGCTGGTTCCGTTGCGCGCCCACGCCAGATCACCCAAATCGTTCCAGTCCGGGTCATACAGGCTGGCAGCTGGCCGGCTGCCGGTGGCCGCGATGTTCCAGGCAGTGGACTTCTCGCGTGTGAGTTCGACGCCGGTGCTCAGATTGTGCTCGAGGCTGCCAGTTGCGAAGTCGACGCGCAGATTGAGCTGATCCGTCAGGATGTCGTTGCGCTGGTCCCTGAAGGTGTTGTTGCTGCGGGCCAGGGTGTAGGTGGACAGGTCGTCCACATCAGTCCACTTCACATTGCCGGCCATCGGGTTGGTGCTGGTGCCACCAGTGACCGTGTACGAAGTCAGCAGGTAGTCCTGGTTGGTGCGGCCCCAGCGCGCCGTGTTCGTCAGCGTCGCGCCACCGGCAAGGTCATGCTCGAACCGCAGCGTGTACATCTGCACGGTCACATCGTCGTGGTCGTCACGGGTGCCGTAGAAGTTCTCCGGATCGACGGGATGCCCCACGAGCTGTTCCAGCCCCGTCTGCGGAGTCCAGCGCGGCAGGCCGATGGTCGGCACGAACCCGTCGGGGACATTGTCCTGCTGCACGTAGTAGAGGCTCGCGTGCAGGCGGGTGGAGCGATCGAGGCCAAGGCCGATGGTCGGCGCCACACCCCAGCGCTGGTTGCGCACAAGCTCGCGCCCCACCACGTCGCTGTCCTGCCACAGCGCATTCACGCGCAATGCACTGCCCATGATTCCGAGCGTCTGGTTCCAGTCTGCGGTCATGCGCTTCTGCCCATCCACGCCGCCGCTCGTGCTCACCGACAGCGCATCCTCGAGAAAGGCCTGTTTGGACACGGTATTGATCGCGCCAGTGGGTGCGGTGCGCCCGTTGTCGGTACCGGCCGGGCCCTTCTCGACCTCCACTGCCTCCACATTGAACAGGTCACGGGAAATGGCGCCGAGGTCACGAATTCCGTCGGCAAAGATGCTGCCGGATGAATCGAAGCCGCGCATGTAGACGGAATCCCCGGTGCTGGTGCTGCCGTTCTCACCGGCATAGAAGGTCCCGACCGCGGGGCTGTTGCGCAGTGCCTCGGTCAGGGTCGTGGCGCCCTGCTGGTGCAGTAGCTCCTTGCCGATGACCTGGATGGTCTGGGGTGTGTCCTGCAACGGCTGCGTGAACTTGCTGGACGCGGCAAACTGCTCCGTGGTTCCCAGAACGTGCACCGTTCCAAGGGTGGTCGTGCCGGCGCTTGCCGCCGTGGAGGCCTCGGCTGCAGGTGCCTGGCCTGCCACGGCCAGGCCCACGGCAGCGGCGACGCTGGCGACCGCAGGGGTCAGGCGTTGAGGTGCGTGTTTGCGGCTCTTGATGAACATCAGTACGGGACTCCCTTGGGTCGGTCTTGCTTGCGAATTCAAATGATAATGATTCGCATTGGCAGAGACAAGCCAGATAACCCCTTGAACCTGCCGGGCGGAATCTGCTTTGCCGTCCCGAAACTGTATATGCGTACAGCCCTGGCGGATTTTGAGCGCGCTCCAGGCCCTCTCAGCCCCTCTTGCGGCACCCGAGGGGAACGTGGTCTGATCTTGTTCAGATGAGAATCATTCTCGACAACTAGCCTCTGGAGTCCAGCTTGAGTGCCGTCCCTGGTTCCCTGTTCCGTCGCATCCTGTTCTGGGCCCACCTGTGCTGCGGCGTGGCCGCGGGCCTCATCATCCTGCTGATGTCGGCCACCGGCGTGCTGCTGACCTATGAGCACCAGATGGTCGAGCACGCGACGCGCGTCAGCTACGCCTCCTCGTCAGAGGCACCGCGCATGGGCGCCGATGAACTGGCCGCGAAGGCGCGTGCGCTCGCCGCCCCGGATGCGCGGTTGAACCTGGTGTTCGACGCCAACCCGGTGGCGCCAATCACTGTCAGCGCCGGCCGCGAAACCGTGGCGCTGCTCAACCCCTTCTCCGGTGAAGCCATGGCAGATGGCGCGGCTGGCCAGCGCACGTTCTTCCAGAAGGTGGAGCAGCTGCATCGCTGGATGGGCGGCGAGTCGCGCGGCGCGGCGGCCAGCCTCATCGACATCGCCAACCTCATGTTCCTGTTTATCATCGCCAGCGGCATCTACATCTGGCTGCCGGCGGTGTGGCGCTGGCGAACCGTACGCGGCCTGGTGCTGTTCAAGGCGAAGTACGTGAACAGCAAGGTGCGCGACTTCAACTGGCACCATGTGTTCAGCGTGTGGATGATGATTCCGCTGTTCCTGATCGCCTTGTCGGGC
This sequence comes from uncultured Steroidobacteraceae bacterium, assembly GCA_964456255.1. Classification (GTDB taxonomy): domain Bacteria; phylum Pseudomonadota; class Gammaproteobacteria; order Steroidobacterales; family Steroidobacteraceae; genus ZC4RG30. The sequence continues at coordinate 12,348 of CAYWDZ010000027.1, forward strand.
GTGGTGATGTCCTACCCCTGGGCCAACCAGCTGGTGTACGCGGCTTTTGGTGAGCAGGCGCCGCAGCGTGGTGGACCGCCCGGCGGCGCAGCGCCCGGCGCCGGACCGGGCAATGCGCGCACCGAGCAACGCGTTGAGCGTGGCGCAGCGTCGGAAGCAGTGCGCGAGGAGTCGCAGCAGGCCAGCCTGCAACAGGTGCTGGATGCCACGATCGCGCAGGAAGCGAACTGGCAGCGCGTGACACTTCCCGCACAGCTGCGGGGTGATCGCGTAGATGCAACGGTGGAGCTGAAGTCCGCCGAACGCCGCGCGCCACGCCGCACGATCACGTTGAGCACCGCCGATGCCAGCATGATCTCGGCGCCACCGGTGCAGGTCGCCGCGCAAAGCGCCGGGCAGCGCGCGCGCAGCTGGTTTCGCTTCGTGCACACCGGCGAGCAGTACGGTTTCATCGGCCAGACCATCGCCGGCCTGGCCTCGCTGGCGGCGTGCTTCCTGGTCTACACCGGTCTCGCGCTCGCGTGGCGGCGGCTCATCGTGCCGCTGTATCGACGCGCCTAGCGCAGTTCCAGGTGCACCCACGGGCTTCTCGGCGTGGTACTTCCAGCGCACCGCACCCGTTTGCGGACCGGTGCTATCCTTCCCTGCGATGAGCATGCGACCGAACCATCGGAAGGACATCGCGCTCATGGCAGTGTGCCTCGCCGCAGCACTGCCCGCCGCGCCGACCCTGGCGGCCGAGGAATTCTCGCTGACGTTCTTCGGCGGCATCCGCGGCGGCGGCCACTTCGAGGACGTCAATTCGGGCGACCGGCTCGACATCGAGGGCTCGCCGAGCTTTGCCGCCGCGATGGAGTTTCCGCTCGATGCCGGCCGGCGACTGCAGTTCCTCCTGTCCTACCAGGACACATCACTCGACCTTGCGCCCGCGCTCGGCCCGTCGCCGACGGTCGCCACGGAGCTGCCGATGAAGGTGATGTACCTGCACGTGGGCGGGCCGGTGTTCTTCACCGGCAACACCAGCCACGGGGCATACCTGGTGGGCGGACTGGGCGCGACGCTGTTCAGTCCCTCAGGAAGCTACGACGACGAACTGCGTGCCTCGGCGAACCTCGGCATCGGCTACCAGCAGCCGCTCGGAGAACACTTTGCGATGCGCATCGAGGCGCGCGGCCACTTCACGCTGGTGGACAGCAACGGCGGGATGTTCTGTTCGGGCGGCTGCGCGGTCGCAATCCGCGGCGAGGGAACCCTGCAGGGCGAGATTTCGCTGGGGCTGGTCTTCCGGCCTTGACGCCGCCGCAGCAGCGTCACGCGATCGAACACGGATCAGGTCATTAGCGGCAGGCGATCTGCTGGGCCAGTACCTGCAACTCGGCTCCGGTCGGGCGGAGCCGCTGTTACGCGGCCCGGTGCTTACGGAATCGCCGGATTGGCTCTTTCCCGCACAAAGGTGATGGGCGCCTGATCCGTAGGTGTGCCATTGATTGTGGCCTGAACGGTCAGCTCGTCCGCTCCACCCACCCCTGGGGTCACCTCGAAGAGGCTTGGCGGACTCGGGCGGTTATCCAGCGGGTTCGCCGATCCAGGGAATCCGCCCCGGTAAAGCGCAGGACGTCTCGGCATCGTGGTGGCCTGTCCCAGGAGGGGAAACGGAATGTCACGGAATCTCGCGCTGCCACCCGGCAAGCAGGTTGCACTGCCACCCGAATGGCGATTGAGCCTGCCCGATGTCTGCGTGCTGAGATCATCGACGAGGTAGCACGCATCCTGCAGCGTCGCCAGGCCATCCATGCTCATGTGGAACCCGAAGTACTCGTTCTTGTTGTAGGCGAACATCCTGAGGTGATCCGCCGTGACCCAGGCACCGGTGACCTCACCGTTGATGGCCAATGGCTCGGTCATCTTCCAGGTAGTGGTCTGGGCCGCACCCGTGTAAGTGGCAACGGCGCTACCCGGCCGCGGGTTCGGGCGCGCGCCCGTGAACTTGAGCGAAATCTTGCCGCCCTCGTCCACGGTGGCATTGGTCTTGGTGACGTTGGTTGCCGTCACCGTTCCCCGCACCGTTTGATTCGTGGTGCCCGGCTCGAACACCGGCAAGTACCCCGGCATGCCATTGATGCCGAAGTAATTGGGGAAGATGTTGGAGGCATTGGTCACCGTAAAGACGATCGTGTCGGCAACCGGATCGTAGGCATAGAACCCGTGATCGACGCCGCTGTTGGTGTTCCAGTTGGACACGACCGCCGCGAAGTTCGGGCCAGCCTGCCCCGGCAACCGCACCGGGCTGTTGCCCGTGCAATTCGGGAAATTTATCGTGGCGTCGAGCTCTGTCGGCACGTGGAAGAGAGCCTCGCAGGTGGTCACCGTCGCGTCGGGGAAGTTGATGCCAAACATGAACGTCCCGTCATTGAAGAACGTCAGGAACTCGCGGGCGCGCGCCGGATTGGTGTTGTTGTCAATGTTGGTCTGGTTCCGTGCGGCGCGATCGCGCTGATAGGTACCCGTCAGCAATTTGCTCGGGTCGGTCGGTATCAAGCGACAGAATACGGGCCTGGGCGTCGTCATCCACCACTCCGGAATCGCCGGATTGAGGGTCAGCACTGCACTTCCCGTCGCGCCATAAACAGTACCACCAGTCGTAGCACTTACGCCCAGGGTGGCTTCCCTGGTGAACGCACCCACACTGCCACCGACCACGCAGTGCATGCCGGCGGGATGCTGCGTGATCACCACTTCATACATCGACCGCTCATTGGCCGTCACCTCGTTCGCGAACTGATAGGTGGTGGCGCTGGAAAATGCGGTCCCTTGAGGCACAACCAGGGCCTGTTCAATCGCACCGGTCAAATGATTCCTCAAACCCAGCTGCATGCCACCGGTGGGCAGGTTGGTTACGGCAGGCGTGCCGCTGTATTGCACCGTCAGTCTCACACCGACAGTGCATTTTTCGACCGAGACGGTCGTGTTGTGAGTTGGTATGACCACGTCATTTCCCGCCGCATTGAGGTTCGTGCCGCCGGCGGTGATGACGTCCGGCCCCGATGTGACTGCCAGGAAGCTGCAGTAGCTCGTAACGGCCGCGCCACCGGCAGTACCGTTATAGGTGGCGGTCAGCTGATACTGCATCTTCGGCAGGGAGGAGAGGCCGGAGTTGAAGAGAACATCATCGAAGGTCACGGAGGCCTGTCCAGACGCGTCCTTTTGCCACGTGCCATCCTCGGTCTTCAATGTCACCAACGCACCGCTTTGCACGGACAGCGGCCCGGTGTTGACCGTCAGGTCGTAGCGGGGGACTGAAACGTCGGTCACGCAGGTCACGACCGGATTCGGCTTGCCGTCGCCGACCACCCGCGGGTTGGCCCCGGCGTTTTGCGGGGCGTCCAGATCGAAGTCCGGATCAAAGTCGGTGGCGGGCTGGCCATTGGCTGCGACGCCATTGTCCACGGTGCAGATCTTGGTCAACGGATTCTTCACCACCCGGACGAAATACGGCGTACCGACATCCGTGGAGCCGAAGCTGAATGTGGATATCTGCTGATCCTGAATGCCAAAGAACTGGCAATCCGCCGGGATGAGAATGGAAGAGTTCGACGGGTGCGGCGCAAAGCAGTCCTGCCGGCCATCGAAGCTCAGCGAAATGGTCCGCGCGGCACCGAGGCCATGAATCTCGCCCGTGATCACCCCCTTCTGCGTCGGAAAATCGACACTGGGCTTGTCCCGGACATCCTTGATGGCATCGCAGGCCACGAGCACCACTGCACACAGCGCGGCTGCAACCAGTCTCGAACAGCTGTTGATCGAATTCATGAAATCCCCCCAAGAAATCCCTAGCCTGCCGTCAAAGGGTGGGCGCCCATCGGCCACCCACCCGGCCCGATACGCGCGCGCGGATCAGAACTTCAGGCGCACACCGAAGCGGTAGCTGCGACCCATGGTGTCGTGGTACTGCGCGCTGGCGCCGGAGATGCCGCCGCCCGTGTACGGCGGGCTCTTGTCGAACAGGTTGTTGATCGATCCGAATATCTGGAACTGCCGCATGTTGCCAAGCTTCAGGTTGTAGGAGCCATTGAGGCTGAAGTTGAAGTACGGCTTGACCTGATTGTCGTCCACGCTGCCCTGCACATACGCGTTGTAGACACCGGTCGATGTCTGCACGGGCGTCGTGTAGTTCGCGCAACCTTCGGCAGCCTGGTCCGCGTCGCACCAGGTGTTGTCCAGCACCGCCGCGCCGATGTAGCGCGCAGACAGCGTCGCGACCAGATCACCCATCAGGTAGGAGGCGGAGAAGTTGCCCGTCCACTTCGGCGAAGCCGCCACGCCCGGAACGAAGGTGTTGCTGCGGATCTGGCCCACCATGTTCACCGGAAAGTAGCAGTTCAGGTCAATCCAGGTTCCACGGAGGTTGTTGCAATCAGCCTGCGTCAGGCCTACACCGCCCGGGCTGGAACTGAGCTGGTAGCCCGAAGCTTCGAGCGCGCGAGTGCCACGCACCGTGAACGACATCGACCCCGGCACGCTCTCGAATATCCGGTTCAGCGGGAAGTTGTAGTTCAGAGACAGGTCCATGCCGCGCCGCTGCGTCGGCAGGTTCGAATTGACGGCACGGGCCCCGTTGTAATTGATGATGTCCTGCAGGTTGGTGGTGCCGTCCGGATTCGTTGAGAACTGGATCTCGCGGCACGGATAGAACTGCAACTCGGGGTCGTAGTAGTCGTAATCGATCAAGCCATTGACCTCGGTCGGATCGTCTGCGGTGGGATCGTGGTTCCCGCTACCCTCCCAGCACTGATTGATCGTGGCCGGTATGCCGGCAAGGCTGCTGGTGTAGGGCACCGCGATCGAGTCCTTGATGCGAATGTCGAAATAGTCGAGCGAAAAGCGCATGCCCTGCGCCATGCCACCCGGCGACAGCACCAGACCCAGAGTGAGCGTGGTGCTCTTCTCCGGATGCAGGTCGGGGTTGCCCACGCGAGTCCGGCCGAAGCGCTCCTGACGGCCCTCGGTGCTGTCAGCGTTGTAGGGGCGCCAGAAGTTCTGCCCCTGGTCCTGATCCGGCAGGCCGGGCTGCTGGATGAAGAGGTCCCTGAAATCCGCGGCGCGCTGGTCCAGCGAACGGGTAGCGCGAAATCGCACCCACTCGAACGGCTCGAACACGGTCTGGAACTTCCAGTTGAACACTTGCTGGTTGGCGTGCTGCCCGGTGGTGCCCGCGCCGCCCTTGTTGTAGTAGTTGGTGAATCGCCCGCCCACATTGATGGAGAACAGGTTCACGCCTTCCACGCCACTGACCAGTGGCAGGTTCAGCTCGGTGTAGGCCTCGTCGCTGCGGGTCTTGCCGCCAAAGGCATCGGCCCAGGAGTTGGTCAGATCCGCCCGCTCGTAGAACGTGGCGGTGCCCAACGTACCGGAGTTGACCGTCCGGTTCTGGGAAACCTCCAGACCAAAGGCGCCGGTCAGCGGACCGGCACCAATACCGTCCCACAAGGAGCCGGAGGTCGTGAAACTGACAGTCGCCCGATCGTTCCAGCCGGAAGAGTAGGTGGGCACGAAGGCATAGGCGAGCGCCTCCTGTTGCAGCTTGTACGGATTGTAGGTGTTGGTCCCTTCGTAGCCGGGCATGTAGACCTGTGCGTCCGCGTATTGGTCTCCAATGATATTCAGCGGCTTGCAGTTGGCAGCCAGCGCCTGCAATTCCTCCGGCTTGCTGACAGCACGACCGAGATAGTCGACGATCGGCACGCCGTCGCGCACGACTCGACACACCGGCGTGCCATAGGTCGGTGACGTGGGGTCGTCGTCAATGACCGCATCATTGGCCATCGCCATCCGGAGGTTGGTGCTCACGTTGTATTGCACGGAGCTGCTGTCGGTCTTGCCGTACTGCACGTAACTCTCCCAGCGCCAGTCGCCACCAAAGCGGCCGCGAATGCCGGCGACCATGTTCCAGGGCTCCGACTTCTGGGTTGTATAGCGCTGGACCTGCGAATCCCAGATCTTGCGCATCGCCGTGTAGCCACTGCAGGCCGTATCGGGGTTGTACAGCGGGGACAGTGCAGTGCCACTGCCGCCGGCGGCAGTTATCGAAGCACCGGTTGCCAGGACGCCGGTCTGCTGATCGATGATCGCTCCAAAGGTTGACGGCGTGTTGGGCACAGTGGCGGCCAGACCAAAAGCACTGCGGACCTGGTTCAGCGCTGCCGCAGGAAGGTTGCTCAGGAATGCGTACGAATTGCGCCCCACTTGCGGCAGCACTGCAGGCGTGCCCGGATCTGAAAATTCGCTCGTCAGCGTAACGCTGTACATCAGCCAGTATTCGGTTCTCCCGAAGATGTTCTGCGTATAGATGCGCCGCCACTGTATGGTTGCGTTCTGAAAGCTGTAACCCGTGGGCGGCGTGGTGGAAGTGGCGCCAGAACCCGCGGGCCAGGCCGTTCCGGTGGTTCCCCCACTGACCCAGTACGGCGGAGCAATACCGGGCGCTCCCAGGTTGGAGGCGACGCCATTGATCTGGTAGCCCAGGGAGCTGCGGAAATTGGTGTTGAACCAGAAGGTGCTGCGTGCCGGCGCAGGCAGCAACACGCCAGTGTGGGGATCAGCGGCGCTGAAATCGTACTCATACGCGCCCGAGGTGCCCTGGCCGTAGAAGATGACGGTTCCGCCAGGGGCTGTGCCGCCGATTTGCGCCGCGACTCCGGGCTGGTCGAAGCGTACACAGTAGTTGCCGCTGGTGTAGGAATTCCGGTTGAGCGCCTCGGTACGCGCATAGTTGGCCTGCACATAGGCCGTGGTGCGCGACGAGATGTCGTACTCGAAACTCGTGAAGATCGATTTGCGATCGGTATTGGGGCGCATCGTCGTGCCCCAGGTGGCCAGCGGTCCGTCGCCGTTGACGGCGTTGTTGCCCGTGCCACCGCGGAAACCCAGCGAATATTCCTCGATGTCCGTTCCGGTCTCGTTGAAGCGCCAGTCCGTCAGGGCATTGGCATTGTTGATGTAGACCGTGCCGGTGGGCGCAAACTGGCTGCGGCGCACATTGGCCATTTGAAAGCGGGCCGGGAACTCGTCGTTGACGCCGTTCTTGTCCAGGTCGTCGAGCACCCCATCGCCGTTCCAGTCGATGCTGCCGTCACCGTAGCCGGGAACCGGGACGAAAACCTCCGCGACATTGGAACCGGAGGAGGTGTAGTTGTTCAATTGGGCCCGTGATTCCGCGCACCAGTCGCGCGCCGCGGCGCAATTGCGGATGGCCGACTGGTCCTGCCACTCCAGACCCACCAGGACGTGGCCCTTGCCCCCAAGCACCGGCATGCCGCCCGACAGGGACACGTGGGGGTTGGACCCATCGCCGGCTTCGTTGAAGCCGTAGTCCATGTCGAGGTTCAGTCCGTTGAGGCGGCGGTTCAGCACCAGATTGACCACACCGGCCATGGCACCGGAACCATAGGTGGTGGATGCGCCGCCGGTCACCACGTCCATTCGCTCAAGCAGGTTGGAGGGAATGATGTTGAGGTCCACCACGTCAGCCTGGTTCGAGGTGGAATTCACGCGCCGCCCATCGACCAGCGTCAGCGTGCGTGTACCGAACGTGGGGTCCATGCCACGCAGATTGGCGATCGTGTTGCCGATGAAGAACGAGCCGCGGTCGAGTATTTCCACGCCGCCGCCGCCGAAACCGGCCTGGTCGTCGCCCGTCATGGTGGGCATGTAGGTCGAAATGTTTTGCGGCACGAGCTGCGTCAGGGCGTCCGCAACGTTCACGATGCCGAGTCTCGACATTTCCTCGGCAGTGATGGAGGCGACGGGGTTTGCCGAAGTTACATTGGGCAACTGGATGCGCGTACCCGTCACCTGAACTTCGGATAATTCCAGGTCGTCATCGGTGCCAGCGGGATCCGTTGCCTCGGCGGCTCGCAGCCCAGGAGACCAGGAAAGGATGGCGGAACCGCCAAGTGCAGCGACGATTGTCGCGCGCGCGACACTCGCGCAAGCAGCGTTCTTGAACACTTTAAGCCCCCCCAAGATTTTTTCTTCTTCCTCGCTGAAACCAGAGCGACTCATTGCCACCCAGCGACGATTGCAGCGAGTCGAGTATTGGCATCAAGCCCGCGAGCGCGCAATAGGGCGCAAGAGGGCGCACTGGACTTTCAAACCACCACGTACTTGCCAATCAGCGCGCGCGTCTCGGAAATCACGCGTTGCCGGAAGGCACACCGACATGTTGGTCGCCGTTTCTAACGTCGTCTGTTTTGTTGTAACGGTTTGTTACTGTGCTGCACCGCGCGTACACGGCACTGCCAACAGGACGGTCAGGGTCGCAAAGGCATGGCTCACCGTCCTCGAGTCAAGGAAGAGCCTGACGACCATCTGCATCACGGATCCCGATCCGGACCACATGTTCGGGCTGCCGGTCTCGAACGTCGATGCGCTGGCCAATCCGGAAGCTCTGGAGCTGTTCCGGAATCTGCCGAAACTCGCGGACTGGTCAGTTCGTCCCGCCGACAGTCATCGCATCGATGCGCAGCGTCGGCTGGCCCACGCCCACCGGCACGCTCTGGCCTTCCTTGCCGCAGGTGCCGACGCCATCGTCGAGCTTCAGGTCATTGCCCACCATCGACACGCGCGTCAGCACATCCGGGCCATTGCCGATCAGTGTTGCGCCCTTGATGGGCTGCGTGACGCGGCCGTTCTCGATGAGATACGCCTCGCTGGCCGAGAACACGAACTTGCCGGAGGTGATGTCCACCTGGCCGCCGCCGAAGTTCACCGCGTAGATGCCCTTGTCGACCGAGGCGATGATCTCGCCCGGATCGTGCGGCCCGGGGCGC
>CAYWDZ010000028.1:0-16584 GCA_964456255.1 uncultured Steroidobacteraceae bacterium
CGCATCACAAGCTGAACCTGCCCTTCGCATTCAATCGCAAGGAGGCCAAGGACCATGGCGAGGGCGGCACGATCGTGGGCCGCAAGCTCGCGGGCCGCGTGCTGATCGTCGACGACGTGATCACGGCCGGCACGGCCATCCGCGAATCCATCGGCATCATCCGCGCCGCCGGCGCGGAGCCCGCGGGTGTGGCGCTGGCGCTGGATCGCCAGGAACGCGGCCGCGATGCATCCGGTCGCGATTTGACAGAATCTGCAGTGCAGGAAGTCAGGCGTCTCTACGGCATTCCGGCCATCAGCATTCTGACGCTGACTGATCTGGTAGATTCGATGCGGGCCGGCGACGGTTTGCTGCCTGCCGGGTCCCTGGCCGCGATGGAGGCCTATCAGAGCCGCTACGGAGCCGCCACTTTGTGACCCACGCCCCGGGGCCCGGAATTCGCCTTTGTAAAGATGGGGCCATGAGAGGGAGGATCAGCGCATGAAGACCCGACATCGTCTGTTTGTTCTGGCGACCAGCCTGGTTCTCGCCTGCACGATGGCCGTGGCCGCAACGAGCAAGGCAAAGCCGAAGAAGTGGATCGACAAGGATGGTGTTGTTCACTATGGCGACACCGTCCCGCCTGAATATGTTTCGCAGGGATACGAGGAGCTGAACGCCCAGGGTGTGCCAAAAGTCATGGTGCCGCGCCAGCCGACAAGGGAGGAGGCCGATGCAGCTGCAAGGGCAGCGGCTGAAGAAAAGAAGAGCAACGCTCGCGATGCCTTCCTGCTGCACAGCTACACAAGGTGGGAAGAAATCGCGCAACTGCGCGACGAACGCATCGCGCTGATCGAAAGCCAGATGGAACTGGCGCGCACCTCGATCGCTGGAACCGACCAGCGTCTTGCCGCGCAGCAGGCCAGGCTCAGGAATTTCCGTCCGTACTCATCGTCGGCAAACGCACAGCGTGTGCCGGACCGCCTGGCTGCTGAGGTGGTGCGCACCATGTCCGAACGCCGCTCGATGGTGACCCAGCTGGGAAAGTATGAAGAAGACAAGGCGAAGCAGCAGGCCACCTTCGACTCGGACATCAGCCGCTACAAGGAACTGACGAAGCGCCACTAGCCGCGCCGAAGGCCGCGGCTAGTTGACCGTGTAGCCGCGACCCGTCAGGCAGGCAGTCATCGCGCGCAGATAGTCGGCGCGCAAGTCTGGGTCGTAATCATCATCGAGCGGGTCGTAGTCCGTCTGGTCCACGGCCCAGCGATGGCAATCGTAGCGATCGTCAGCCTGCTGCTGTTCGCTCTGCCCCTGGGCGGGGTAGATGTACAGATCATCGCCCAGTCGCACATCGTCTTCGTAGCCGTCGTCGTACGGTGAGCGGGTTACCACATAGCCGCGGCGCACCGGCTCATACACGTAGTAGGTGCTGTCGTAATAGAAATAGCGCGTACCGCCATACCAGAAGCTGCTGTAGGGGCCCGGCAGCGTGGTGACGAACAGCCCATACGGAATGCCGATGGTGATGTAGCTGCTGCCATATGGGCGATACCAGCTGCCGCCATGGAAGTAGTAGCGATCACCATTCCAGTAGTAGTCGCGGTAGCCGTAAGGCAGCCGATCCACCACGCGCGGTGGCCGCCGATGATGATCGTCATACCTCCAGCCGCCATCACGATGGTCGTCGCGATCGCGGTCACTGCGACGGTCACGGTCGGGATCGCGTCCCTGCAGGCGATCCAGGTCGTCGTTCAGGTTGTGACCGGAACCGCGATCACGCTCGCCGGGGCGCGAGCCGCGCCCGCTGTCGTCGGGGGCCCCTGCCAGTCCACCAAAGGTGCCGCCCGAACTGCTGGACCCTCCACGCGAGCCAGAGCCGCCGGAGCTGCCCCGTGAATTGCTCGAGTCACCACGCGCACTGTCTGAGCCACTGCGTGAATTGGCTGAGCTGCCGCTTGAACCTCCCGAGGAACCCCGCGAGCGCTCGGCATTGCCGCTCGAACGATCATCGCGGGCCGGGGGCGTCGCAGGGCGATCACCGCCGGAACTTGAACGCCCACTGCTCTTCGGCGGCTTGGCGTCGCTCTTTCCGGAATCCTTCTGGTCCGAGTGCTGGCCGTGCAGCTTCTCGGCCGCCTTTTCGATGATTCCGGCCGAGGCCACGGCGCCAAAACCCAGCGCTGCAGCGACCAACGCCACACTCACCACCTTGCGCAATCTGACATTCATGACACTCACCTCACCGAATAGCCGCGACCCGAAAGGCATGCGGAAATGGCGCGCCGGTAATCGGCTGCCTCACGTTGATATCGACCCGAGCCACGCACTTCGCGCCGCGCTGCATGTGCATTCACTGCATCCGCGTTGGCTTGATCACTGGCAACCGCGGCCGACCCGGCCACCGTTCCGGCCATGGCACCAACCACTGCACCCTTGCCCGCGTCGCCAGGCCCGGCAATCACCGCGCCGAGCACAGCACCCACGACAGCGGCTGTGCCGACGGTGGCGGCTGGATCCCGGGCCGGAACCACAGTATCCACCTCGCGCGGAGCCAGGTGTTGGGTGGGATCAAAGCCCGTCTGCTTGACGGCCCATACATGGCAGTCATAGCGGTCACGATCCTGCTGCGCGTCGGACTGGCCCTGCATGGGGTAAAAGTAAACCTTCGTGAGATTCACGGGTTGCTGCACCGGCGCGGCGGGCCGCGGCGGCAGCGGGGCACAGGCGGTGAGTACCGCGGCGCCCAGCACAAATACGATGGATTTCGTGTTCATGGTGCCAGCGTACGCAGGCGCGATGAACCGACCCTGAATGGGCGAGAAGGCCCTGGGCGGCGCTAGCCGCGCCCGGAGTGCCCAAACCCGCCAGCGCCGCGCTCGCTGGCGGTGAACTCCTCCACCACCTTCAGCTGCACCTGCGCCACCGGCACCACCACCAGCTGTGCAATCCGCTCGCCCGGCTCGATCGTGAATGGGGCCTGGCCGCGGTTCCAGCACGAGACCATCAGCTGGCCCTGGTAGTCGGAATCGATCAGGCCAACCAGATTGCCAAGCACGATGCCGTGCTTATGTCCGAGCCCCGAGCGCGGCAGGATCACAGCGGCGTAGCCCGGATCATCGATGTGGATGGCAAGGCCGGTGGGAATGAGCGAGGTCGCACCGGGAGCAAGCACCAGCGGCGCCTCGAGCAGGGCACGCAGATCAAGGCCGGCCGAACCGGCCGTGGCGTATGCGGGCAATGGCCAGGTGCTGCCGATGCGCGCGTCGAGCACGCGAACCTGCAGTTCCTTCATTGCGCCACCGCGGTTGGCCGTGCTCCGACATGCTGCAGGAAACGCGCAGCGATGCAATCCACCAGCTTCTGCGCCAGTTCGGTCTTGGCACCGGCGCCCAGCTCGAGCCTGCCGCCACCCGGCCACAGCAGCGTCAACGCGTTGTCGTCCTGCTCGAAGACCTTGGTATCACCGACCTCATTGGCGGCGATCAGATCGAGCTTCTTGCGATTGAGCTTGGCGAGTGCATGCTCCTCGACATCGTTGGTCTCGGCTGCGAATCCCACTGTGTAGGGACGATCGGGCCTCGCTGCGACTGCCGCAAGGATGTCCACCGTGCGCTCCATGCACAGCTCGAGCTGATCCGAAACCTTCTTGATCTTGCATGCGGCAGGGCTTGCCGGCCTGTAGTCCGCCACCGCCGCGGTTCCGATGAAGATGTCGGTACCGGCGAGCTCGGCCATCACGGCGTCGTGCATCTGCTGTGCGCTTTCCACGCTGATGCGCCTCACACCCGGCGGCACTGGCAGATTCACCGGACCGCTGACCAGCACCACCTCGGCACCGCGGTCACGCGCGGCCTGCGCCACCGCGTAGCCCATCTTTCCCGAGCTGCGGTTGCTGATGAAGCGCACCGGATCGATGCGTTCGCGCGTGGGGCCGGCCGTGATCAGGACCTTGCGACCCTGCAATGGGCCTTGCGCAGGCAGCAGCGCAAACGCTGCGGCCGCGATGTCGACCGGCTCCATCATGCGGCCTTCGCCGGTTTCGCCGCAGGCCTGGCTGCCACTGTCCGGGCCCAGCACATGCACTCCGCGACCGCGCAGTTGCGCGATATTCGCCTGCGTTGCCGCGTTGGCCCACATCTGCCGGTTCATCGCGGGTGCCACGGCGAGTGGCGCGCTGGTTGCGAGGCAGATCGTGTTGAGCAGGTTGTCGGCCATGCCGTGCGCGAGCTGTGCCAGAAAATCTGCCGTCGCTGGCGCGATCAGCACCAGGTCGGCCCAGCGCGCGAGCTCAATGTGGCTCATCGCGCGCTCGGCGGATTCATCCCACAGGTCACTGCGCACTTCACGGCCCGACACGGCCTGGAAGGTCAATGGCGCAACAAACTCGCGCGCGCCGGCGGTCATCACCACCTGCACTTGCGCGCCGCGCTCAGCCAGCCGGCGAACGATATCCGGGCTCTTGTAAGCCGCAATGCCGCCGGTGACGCCCAACAGGATGTGTTTGCCCGCCATGCGCACAAGTCTGGTCGCCGCAAGGCATGTTTTCCATGATCCACACGCGATTTGCTTATCCACCTGCGTGAGGTCTGGACCCAGACTTCACCCCCATGTCGATCCGAGACTGGCCTGAACACGAGCGCCCCCGCGAGAAGCTGCTGACGCAGGGACCAGCGCGGCTGACCGATGCCGAGCTGCTCGCCGTTCTCTTCGGCAGCGGCTCGCAGGGCGTGAGCGCCGTGGATCTGGGAGGGCGCCTGCTGCGCGAATTCGGCTGCCTGCGCGGTTTGCTGTCGGCCGACCGTGAGCGCTGCAGGGCAACCCCTGGCCTCGGCGCGCGGCGCTACGGGCTGCTGCAGGCTGCCCTGGAGCTGTCCCGGCGCCACTACCAGCAGGAGGTGGCAGCCGGGCCGGCACTGGAATCCCCCGCTGCAACCCGGAATTTCCTGGTCGCCCAGCTGCGCGATCGGCCCTACGAGATGTTCTGTTGCCTGTTCCTGGACAACCGCCACCGCCTGATGTGCTTCGAGGAGCTGTTCCGGGGCACCATCGACGGCGCCAGCGTTCACCCCCGGGAAGTGGTCCGGCAGGCTCTGTATCGCAATGCAGCAGCAGTGATCCTGGCCCACAACCACCCCTCCGGCGTGGCTGAGCCGAGCCAGGCCGACGAACTGATCACCCTGAGGCTCCGGGACGCCCTGGCCCTGGTGGACATCCGCGTGCTGGACCACCTGATCGTTGGCGACAACCGCTGTGTGTCCCTGGCCGAGCGGGGCGTACTCTGACCAGCGGGCCCCGGGCACCCAGCCCCGCAAGCAGCCTTGCCCGCACCCTCCCCGCGCTGGTATAAAGCTCGCCCTTTTTGGGCAACCAAATCCAGGAATTTCCATGTCCCGCGTCTGCGAAGTGACCGGCAAGCGGCCCGCGATCGGTAATCGCGTCTCGCATGCCAACAACAAGAAGAAGCGCCGTTTTCTGCCGAACCTGCACGAACAGCGGTTCTGGCTGGAGGACGAGAGGCGCTGGATCACGCTGCGCGTGACCAGCCGCGCCCTGCGCACCATCGAGAAGAACGGCATCGAGACCGTGCTCGCCAAGCTGCGCGCTGCCGGTCAGGCGGTGTAAGGAGTCACCATGCGCGAGAAGGTCAAGCTGCTGTCATCGGCCAACACCGGCCATTTCTACGTGGCCATGAAGAACAAGCGTCTGCATCCGGAAAAGCTGGAGACGAAGAAGTACGATCCCGTGGTGCGCAAGCACGTGATGTACAAGGAAACCAAGATCAAGTAAGGCCTTCTCCAGGCGTTGCTTAGTCCGCGAGGAGCCCGCCTTATGGCGGGTTCTTTGCTTTCCGGCATGGCATTCTTGTCGGGACGATGCCAGAACTTCCCGAAGTCGAAACCACCTGTCGCGGCATAGCTCCGCACGTAACCGGCCGGCTGATCACCCGGCTCGCTGTACACGAACCCCGACTGCGCTGGCGCGTCGACCACAAGCTGCCAGCCTGGGCAGAGGGGCAACGGATTCTGGGCGTGCAGCGCCGCGCCAAGTACCTGCTGCTGGCGCTCGAACACGGGCACTTGCTGATTCATCTGGGCATGTCTGGTTCGCTGCGGGTGCTGCCGATTCGCACCGCACGCGAGCCGCACGACCACTTCGATCTGGAGATGGATTCGGGCTGGCTCCTGCGCTTCAACGATCCGCGGCGCTTCGGTTGCCTGAAGCACCTGACTGGAGATCCGGCCAGGCACCCGCTGCTGCGCAGGCTCGCACCCGAGCCGCTGGATGAAGCCTTCGATGCCGGGTACCTGTTCACGGTAACGCGCGCGCGCCGCGTGGCCATCAAGCTCGCCATCATGAACAGCCAGCTGGTGGTCGGAGTGGGCAACATCTACGCCAGCGAGGCACTGTTCCGCGCTGGCATCCGGCCCGGCCGCGCCGCGAAATCCCTGACGCGCAGCGAGTGCGCTGCCCTGGTCGACGCCATCAAGGCTGTACTCGGTGACGCGATCGACGCGGGCGGCACCACGCTGCGCGACTATGTTGGAGCCGGCGGCGAACCTGGATATTTCCGGCAGAAGTTGTACGTGTACGAGCGCGGCGGCGAACCCTGCCGCCGCTGCAGGACACTCATCAAGCACCGCCAGCAGGGCCAGCGTTCGACCTACTTCTGTCCCAGTTGCCAGCAGTGAGGTAACGGGTCATGAGAGCCAGATTGAAACGCCATTTCGATTCAATAGATCCAGTTCTGGCCTCTATTGTTTCAATATCTGAGCCCTACGCGCTGGGAAAGAATCCGAAGGCCTCAGCCTTCGAAACGCTCGCGCGATCCATCGCCAGCCAGCAGATCTCGGGCGCGGTGGCCCGCAAGATGATCGAACGACTGATGGCGCTGCACGATGAGCGCTTTCCCACGCCGGCCGAGCTGGCCGCTGCCACGCCCGAACGCCTGCGCACAGCCGGCTTCTCTTTCGCCAAGATCGCTGCCTTGCAGGACCTCGCCGCCCATGCGCTGGACGGTCGCCTGCCCGACGACGAGACGCTGCGTCAGCTCGACGACGAAGCGATCATCGAGTGCTGCGTCGCCGTGCGCGGCATCGGCCGCTGGACCGCGCAGATGCTGCTCATGTTCCACTTCGGCAGGCACGACGTGATGCCGGCCGACGACTTCGGCGTGCGCAATGGATTCAGGCTGGCCTTTGGCCTGAAGGGAATGCCCAGACCCAAAGCCTTGCTGGCCTATGCCGAACGATGGAAGCCCTGGCGGTCAGCCGGCGCCTGGTACCTGTGGCGTGCGGTGGACCTGCACCAGCAAGGCAAGCTGCCAAAGCGCACCGGGCGCGCGCCCCGGATCGAGATCGAAATACCGAAAGTGCCGGCCGCCAAGGCCAAAGCGAAAGCGAAAGCGAAAGGCCGCAGGGCCCGGACGGGCTAGGGAACCACCGGCACTTCGGCGACCACTATGGGCCGTGCACCGGGTGGCAGGGGCTCCGCGTCGGGAGATTCCTTCCTGGCGCCGAGCGCGCGCAGGGCTTCGGCAATCTTCAGCTTCGGTTCGGGTCGATCCTCGAGGAATCCCAGGCGGTAACGCCCCATGGCGTAATCGAGCGGCGTCTTGCCGTCGGCATCCTGTGCATCGAGGTTCGCGCCGGCATCCGCGAGCACCTTCGCCAGCCTGGTCCAGCCATGCAGCGCGGCGCCGTGAATCGCGGTCTCACCCTTGTAGCAATCCTCGATCGGAACATACCCGGTGCACTGCACGGCACCGGTCCTCGCCTGGGCGGTCTTGTATCCGGATGCATTCACGTTGGCGCCGGCGGCCAGCAGCAGTTTCACTGCTTCAATCGCCTGGTCCTCGGTGTAATTGCCGCCGCGCGTGGGCGTGGCGCGACCGCGCGTGGCGCCGGCTGCCACGATCAGTGGCGTGTGCCCATAGATGTTGGGCAGATCCACCAGCGCACCCGCAGCCAGCAATGCCTGCATGGCCGGAATGTCCGCAGCCTTGGCGGCACGCAAGAGCGGCGTCGCGCCATAGTCGATGGCCGGGTCAGCCAGGCGATCCTGCGAAACCATGCGATAGGGCGGACGCAGCTTGAGTTGCACGTTGGGGTTCGCACCCCTGGCCAGCAGCAGTTTGATGAGATCGAGGCCAGTGGCGTAATCCATCGTCGGCAATTCGATGCGGGCGCCAGCGGGCAGCGTGTTCATGTCTACTGCCATGTACAGCGGCGACTGGCCCCACCAGTCCCACAGGTTCACGTCGGCACCGGATTCGATCAGCAGCCTGGCCGTATCCCAGTGCCCGTTCATCAATGCGACGATCAACGGCGTGCTGCCATCCGGATCACTGAAGTCGGGATTGGCGCCGAGCTCCAGCAGCGTGCGCACCGATTCGATGTGCCCATCGCGAGCCGCAAACATCAGCGCCGACATGCCGCCGCGATTCATGTCCTTCGGGCGTTCTTCGGCGGTCATGCGCCGGCCCCAGTCGCGCACCACGGAGCGGGCATCGACCTCGGCGCGATTGGCGGCGAGCAACCTGATCATCGCGGGCTGGTTCTGCGCAGCGGCCCAGATCAGGGCGGTCTGGCCACCCCAGCTTTCGCGTGCATTGACCTTCGCTCCGGCCTTGAGCAGCAGCTTCGCTGCCTCGGTGTTGCCGGTACGCGCAACCACCATCAACGCAGTTTCGCCATCAGCATTGGCGCTTTCAGGATCGGCTCCGGCATCGAGAAGCAGTTTCAGCACCGCGGTGTCGCCGCGCCGTGCGGCCTCGCCCATGGGTGTGGCGCCGAAAGCATTGGCTTCGTTCACGTCCGCGCCGGATTTGATGAGCTCGGCCACGCGCTCGGCGTCACCGTTGTAGGCTGCCGTCAGCAGTGACCCGTTGCCCGCGCCATGGGCCAACGCACTGCAGGCTGCCAGCACAACCGGAATGATCCTCAGTTTCACGATACCAATCCCAACTACGCCTGCTTGTTTGGCTGCAGCCCCGCGGATTCGTTCCCTAGAGCTTCTTGGCGCGCAGCGCTTCGGAAACCAGCGGATCGACAAATTCACTGACGCTGCCACCGAACACGGCGATCTCGCGGATCATCGTCGATGAAATGAAAGTGAACTGCTCCTGCGGAGTCAGGAACACGGTCTCCATTTCCGGCAGCAGGTGCCGCTGCATGTTGGCCAGCTGGAATTCAAACTCGAAATCCGACACTGCGCGCAACCCGCGCACGACGATTCGGATGCCACGCTCGCGCATGAAGTCGACCGTCAGGCCGTCGTAACCGGTCACCTCCACATTCGGGATATCTGCCAGAACACGGCGCGACAGATCGATGCGCTCCTCCAGGGTGAACATCGGCGCCTTGCGCGGATTGTTGGCAATGGCCACCAGCACCTGATCAAAGATGCCGGCGGCACGGCGCACCAGATCGGTGTGGCCGTTGGTAATGGGATCAAACGTCCCGGGGTAGATTGCGCGGCGGGGCATGCAGCAGATGATACCCGACCTCGCCGGCCCGCCCGCTGCGGTGAACCACCCAGCCTGCGGGCAGCGCGGGCAGGGCATCCCTTGCCGGCTGCTCCACGTAGCAGAACCCTCCCGGTGCCAGCACATTGCCCCTGTCGATGGCCCTGACAGCCGGTTCCAGCAGACCAGCCGTGAACGGCGGATCAAGAAAGACCAGGTCGAACGAATGCGCAGCCTGCGAACGCAGGAACGCGAGTGCCTCGCTATCCTCGACCCGCGCGGCCAGGCCAAAGCGCGCGGCCGTGGCCCGCAGATTTGCGCTCGCGGCGCGGTCCTGTTCGACCAGCACCGCGCCTGCGGCACCACGTGAAAGTGCCTCGAAGGCCAGCGCGCCACTGCCGGCGAACAGATCCAGCACACGCATGCCCGCTATGTGCGGGGCGAGCCAGTTGAACAGTGTCTCGCGCACACGATCGGGTGTAGGCCGCAGGCCCGGCACATCGGCAAAGGTCCACTTGCGCCCACGCAAGGCGCCACCAATGACGCGCAGTTCCCGGACACCACGTTGCATGCGCCAAGCTTACAATGCGCGCCTTTATCCCCAGGGCTCAGATGGCAGAAACCAGCGGCAAGACCGGCTTTCTCGGCAGACTTCGCGAGCAGCTCGCGCGCAGCGCGACCCGGCTCACGGGCGACTTCGCCGCGCTGTTCCGGGGCCGCAAGATCGATGCAGACCTGCTCGATGACCTGGAAGCGCGGCTGATTGGCGCTGACGTCGGCATTGCGGCCACCGGGGCCATCCTCGAGCACCTGCGTACGCAGGTGGCCCGGCGCGAGCTGGCGGATGCCGATGCGCTGCTGGCCGCATTGCGCGCCGAACTGCTGGCAATCGTCGCGCCGTGCGCACGGCCGCTGGCGATCGACAGCAACCGCAAGCCCTACGTGATCATGGTCGTGGGAGTGAATGGCTCCGGAAAGACCACTTCGATCGGCAAGCTCGCGCTGCGGCTGTCGCAGCAGGGCCGCAAGGTCATGCTGGCCGCGGGCGATACTTTTCGTGCCGCCGCCGCCGAACAGCTGGACATCTGGGCGGAACGCAGCGGCGCCAGCATCGTGCAGCAGGCCGGCGGCGCCGACCCCGGAGCCGTGGTGTTCGACGCACTTCGCTCCGCCCAGGCGCAGGGCGTGGACGTGCTGATCGCCGACACGGCCGGCCGATTGCACAGCCAGGCGCACTTGATGGAAGAACTCAAGAAGGTACGCCGCGTGCTCACGCGCATTGATCCGGCGGCACCCGACGAGGTGCTGCTGGTACTGGATGCCAACCAGGGCCAGAACGCATTGGCGCAGGCGCGTGAATTCCACGCCGCGGTGGGTGTAACGGGGCTGGTGCTGACGAAGCTCGATGGCACCGCGCGCGGCGGGATCGTCGTGGCCATTGCGCGCGAAATGGCACTGCCCATCCGCTTCATCGGCATCGGCGAGCAGGCCGCCGACTTCGGCGAATTCGACGCGGCCGCCTTCGTGGATGCACTGCTCTCCGGCGCTGCCGGTGTAAAGTCCGGGACATGATCCGCTTCGACCGCGCCAGCAAGCGCTATCTGAATGGCCGTGAGGCACTGACAGCCGCCAGCTTCGAAATCGGCGACGGGGAGATGGTGTTTCTGACCGGGCGTTCGGGCGCGGGCAAGAGCACCATCCTGAAGCTGATTTCGCTGCTCGAGCGGCCCACTCGCGGGCTGGTGATGGTCAATGGCCACAACACCGCGGCGCTGTCCTCGCGCAGGATTCCGGCCTTTCGCCGCGAACTCGGTGTGGTCTTCCAGGACCATCGGCTGCTCACGGAACGCAGCATCTTCGACAACATCGCGCTGCCGCTGCATGCGGCCGAAACCGGCATCTCGCTCAAGGAAATCGACCGGCGCGTGCGCGCGGCTCTGGATCAGGTCGGTCTGCTGGACCGCGCCAGATCGCTACCGCTGGAACTCTCGGTGGGCGAACAGCAGCGCGTCGGCATCGCGCGCGCCGTGGTGGGCAAGCCCAGGCTGCTCATTGCCGACGAGCCCACCGGCAATCTTGACCCAGGCCTGTCGCTGGAAGTCATGGGTATCTTCCGGCGCTTCAACGAGGTGGGCGTGACAGTGGTGATTGCCACGCACGACCTGGACATCGTGCGGGCCTGGAATCTGCGCGAAATCCAGGTGGCCGAGGGTCGTGTCGTGGACAACCGCAGCGAGGAGTTTCGCCTGCCCATCATCGAGGCGGAGCGGTGATCCGCTGGGCCACACGGCACTTGCAGTCAGCCCTGTTCGCCGCCGGGCGGCTGGCCCGCACGCCGCTGGCGACGGCCTTTACCGTGCTGGTGATCGCCATTGCCCTGACGCTGCCCACGGCGCTGTCACTGGCCATCATCAGTGTTCGCACGGCCACCGGTGACTTCGCCAATGCCATCGACGTGAACGTGTATTTCAAGCAGAACGTATCGCTCGACAAGGCGCGTCAGCTGGCTGCAAGCCTGCGCCAGCGCAGCGGTGTGGCGAGCGTCCAGCTCGTCAGTGCCGATGAAGCGCTGAAGATGTTTCAGGAACAGAGCGGCTTTGGCGGGGCGCTGGATGCGCTGGAGGAGAATCCTCTGCCACACGCGCTGACTGTGCGACCAGACTCGGGCGCCACCGATACCACGCAGATGGAATCCCTGCGTCGCTACATTACGGCCTGGCCCGAAGTGGAACTGGTGCAGGTGGACAGCGAATGGGTGCAGCGCCTGAACGCCATCCTGGACCTGCTGCGCGGCATCGTGGTGGGCGCCGCCGCGCTGCTGGGCGTGGGTGTGCTGGCCATCATCGGCAACACGGTGCGGCTGGAGATCTTCAATCGACGCGCGGAGATCGAGGTCACCAAGCTGGTGGGTGGCAGCGATGCCTTCGTGCGCCGGCCATTTCTCTATACCGGCCTCTACTACGGCCTGGCCGGTGGCCTGATCGCTACGCTGCTGACGCTGCTTGGTCTGAGTCTGCTCAATGGGCCGGTCACGCGGCTGGCAGAAAGCTATGGAAGCGCCTTCCGGCTCATGGTTCCGGGGTTGCGGGAAGTGGCCTTGCTGCTCGGCACGGGCGCCTTCCTCGGGTTGCTCGGGGCAGCGGTTGCTGCAGCGCGCCATCTGGCCCGAATCGAGCCCCGGGCCTGATTCCAACTCATTGTTTAGAAATAACTAATTTCCAGCTTTGCGGGGGAACCGGGGCGCTCGTTAGCACTCTAACATCGAGACTGCTAACATTTGCCCGAGGAGGATTTCCCACGTGAGCGCAACTCAAGTTCTGGTTGCTTCCCGCCCGGACAACCTGCTGGCCGGCCCGCTGGGCAGTTTTGATGCCTATGCCGAACGGGTAAGCCGGATTCCAGTGCTCAGCCGCGAGGAAGAGCGGGAACTGGCTGCGCGCTTTCGCACGGAAAATGATCTGGAAGCCGCGCGCACGCTGGTCATGTCCCATCTGCGCTTCGTGCTGCACATCGCTCGCGGTTACGCGGGCTACGGCCTGCCCATTGGCGACCTGGTGCAGGAAGGCAATGTTGGTCTGATGAAGGCCGTGAAGCGCTACGACCCGGATCAGGGTGTGCGGCTGGTTTCATTTGCGGTGCACTGGATCCGCGCGGAGATTCACGACTATGTGCTGCGCAACTGGCGTCTGGTGAAGATCGCCACCACCAAGGCCCAGCGCAAACTGTTCTTCAATCTGCGCCGCATGAAGAAGAATCTCGGCTGGCTCTCCCAGGCTGAAACGCAGGCTGTGGCGCACGATCTGGGTGTCTCGCCACGCGAAGTCACCGAGATGGAACAGCGGCTGGCAGCGCGCGACATGTCCTTCGATCCGGCACCGGAAGGCGATGACGAAGAGCACCGCTACGGTCCGGCGCAGTTCCTGCCGGCGCCGGGCTCGGATCCGGCCGAACAGGCTGAAGCCGTTGAGTGGGATGCTGATGTGCGTGAACGCCTTGCCACGGCGGTAGCCGGGCTCGATGAGCGCAGTCGGGACATCCTGCGGCGCCGCTGGCTGGTCGAAGACAAGCCCACGTTGCACGAACTGGCCGACGAATATGGCGTGTCAGCCGAGCGCATCCGGCAGATCGAAGCTGCCGCCGTGAAGAAGCTTCGCCACCTGATGGCGTAAGCCCGCCGCGGGCAGGCAGGGCCGGGATTGCCTCGTCTTCCCGGGCCTGTTGCAGAAATTTGTTGCCAACCCAAAACAAATCACGAAATGTGATGTTTTTTGCGCTAAACTGCGCCCATGTGGTTGGGTAGTAGCCGAATTGGCTACTCTTAACCTCCTGTAAGTCTTGAAGTTTCTTTCCTTTTGTTGGATTGAGGATACAAGAGAAACCCAGGCGATCAGGGTGGGCACGGTAGGCAGGCGCCTCCTTTGTCAGGCGCACTGCGGTGTGAGAATCGGGCGAAACCACGCCCGGACCGCAAGATCGGTCGGACCAGTGGCCCAAACGCACCACCCGGCGAAGCTTTTGATGTCCGGTTGATTGATCTAGGGACAAGCGCTGAAACTGAATAACCCCGCTCACGCGGGGTTTTTTTTAGCCCTCGTCAGGCTGGCGCGGCGCTGGCCGAGCGAGCAGTTCATCCACGGTGTGTCCCGGCGTGCCGAGCAGCGGCAGCTGAGGCGCCGCCCTGAGATATGCGATCTCCCGCGCCAGCGCCTGCTGCCAGGGCACGCCGGCCGGATCGTGCCGCCCGCAGGACACGCAGCTCGCGTAGCCAGCGTATTCGGCAGTGGCATAGGGATCATCCTCGGGACCACGCACCGGCTCGACAGGATCGCCATCCTGATCCTGCAGCGGAAACATCCAGCAGGTTGCGGGTTTGAATGTCCACGGATGCTGCCCGCGGGAACACGCAAACTTTTCCAGTTCGCACAGCCCCACGGCATCGGAAAACACGCAGCGCGTACGTGTGAAGTGCGCGGGAAAATCCGCCGCCTGGTAATCGACCGGACGCGTTGCGGTCTTGCGGCCGAGATGCTCGCCATTCCAGTTGCCATCCACGATGAATTCCTGCGGCAATTTCGCCGCCAGCGCGGGCACGCGCGCCACCAGCTCGCGCAGGAATTCCTCCTCACCTGGCAGCAGATAGACCCCGTCGTAACAGCAGCGCCCTTCACACTGGCTGATATCGCAGACGGAGAGCTTCAAGCCAGCGCCGGCGACGCCAGGCCGAGGCGGTTGTTGATTAGCAGTCACGAGGCCGACAGCATACAGGCACGAATCGCCATGACGACTCCTTCCTCCACACTGCGGCTTTCACCGATTGGCTACATGCGGACGACCCACGCCGCGAAGGTCGATGCGCCGCGCCAGCCGGCAGCAGCGCGCGATGCGACGGGCGTGCTGGAACTGCTTGCTGGCCAGAACCTTGAACACGCCATCGAAGATCTTGCGCGATGGGAACGCATCTGGGTGATCTTCTGGTTCGATCGCAATGAGGGCTGGCGTCCCAAGGTGCTGCCGCCGCGCAGCACCAGCGGACGCAAGGGTGTGCTCGCCACCCGCTCGCCGCATCGCCCGAACCCTCTCGGACTGTCGGTATTGCGGCTGGATCGCGTGGAGGGATTGAACCTGTTCGTCAGGGACGTGGACCTGCTGGATGGCACGCCCGTGCTGGACATCAAGCCGTATGTGCCATACACGGATGCCCATCCGGAATCGGGCAGCGGCTGGCTGCAGGAACGTGACCCGCGTCCTGTGCACGCGGTGCGTTTCACCGCCGGTGCCGAGGAGCAGCTGGCCTGGATCGGCGCGCGCAGCGCACTGCCACTGCGCGAACGCGTCGAGGCAACGTTGCAGCTCGGGCCGCAACCACATCCCTACCGGCGCATCCGGCAGGGAAAGGACGGCGTCATGACGCTGGCCGTGCAGGACTGGCGCATCGATTTCCGGGTCGACGGACTGCAGATCGAAGTGATGGTCGTGCGATCAGGCTACCGGCCATCGCAACTGGAGAAGGCCAGCGAGGCAACCGCGCCACTGGCCCTGCACCGCGAATTCCAGGTCAGATTCCCTTGATGTCGCGCTTGCGCGTGGCGCGCCGGTGCGCCACTTCCTGCGTGTAGATGGGCGTGAACAGGTTGCGATACGCATCGATGCCAGCCTGCACGTTCGGCGGAACCGGCACGAACGGCACCATCGACTCGATCATGGCGTAGGAACGCGCTTCAACGCCCTGCCTGTATTCCGGCGCCGGGAAGATGAACAGGTCGTTGTTCAGGATGCCGTTGACGACCAGGCGCCCGACGGTGACCGGGTCCTGCGGGCGCGCCCAGAACGGGCTCGGCGGTGCGACCGGTGCCGCGCCGCCCCCACGGGCCCCACCGGCACCGCCCGGACCACCGGCGCGGGCGCCACCCAGCCCACGGGCCGGGGCTGCATTCGGGTTGGGTTCGTTCTTCAAGTCATCGGGACGATGCGATTCGCTCTGTCCAATGTTGGTCGTTGTCATGCCCGGAATCAGCGTCGAAGTGCCGATGTTGGTCTGGTAGAGGTCCGCGCGCATCTGCTCCATCAGGCCGGTGGCAGCGATCTTCGACACTGCATAAATGCCGACGGGCAGGCCCACCAGCACGCCACTGGTCGATGTGGTCGTCACGATGTGGCAGCCGTCGTTCGGGCGCGCGCGCATGCGCGGCACGAAGGTCTTGCAGCCATAGACGGGACCCCAGAAGTTCACGCCCATGCCCCAGTCCCAGTCGTTGTAGGAGCCGGTCACGATGCCCTGCTGCAAACCCACGCCGGCGTTGTTCACGAGGATGTCGACGGGCCCGAACATCTTCTCGATCAGGTCAGCCTTGGACTCCCAGCCAGCACGATCCATGACGTTGTGCACGACTGTGGCCACGCGCGGATCGTTGCTGGGGAATTTCTTCAGCGCATCAGGGAACTGCTTGTCGTCGATATTGCCGAGAATCACCTTGGCGCCCTGTTCATGCAGTGCCTGTGCAATGCCGAGGCCAATGCCGCTGGAGCCACCGGTGATGTAGGCGACCTTGCCCTTCACGTCCTTGATCGGCGGGGCCTGCGCGGCGCCCTGGTCGGAGAATCTCGGGGCGGCCTCAACAGCCTCCGCGCCCTGCGCGGCC
>CAYWDZ010000028.1:16684-21129 GCA_964456255.1 uncultured Steroidobacteraceae bacterium
GCCTCCGCGCCCTGCGCGGCCGCCGCACCCAGCAGTCCGGCCGTGCCGGCTGTTACCGCTACACCACCAAGCACCTGGCGGCGATTCAGCTTCTTGTCGTCCATTGTCTCTTCCCCCGTAAATCTCAGTTGCGATCGAAGCTCACCGGCTTCGGCCCGCGGTTCTTCGCCCTGACCACTACCGTGCCCGCCAGCTTGTCGTGAAAGCCCTGCTTGCGCGGATCAAAGGCCACCCACAGCAGGCCAAGGAGCAGCGGGAAAATCGAAACGTAGTAGCCCAGGTAGCGGATGATGCCCTGGCTCACTGAAATCGCCTTGCCGGTCTTCGCGTCGACCACGCGCGCGCCCACCGCCATCTTTCCCGGCGTGGCCTCGCGGGTCAGCCAGAACACGATGATGACCGCCGCCGGCAGAACCCAATTGATGAGCACATCAAGCGGACCCTTGGGCGTGACCAGATAGGCCAGCAGACTCTGCAAATCCGCAGTCAGCAATTCATTGAGATCGGGATCCGGATCAGCGCCGTAGATCCAGCTGACCAGCGGCGCGGTAACCAGCAGCACCAGGATCGTATCGATGATGGATGCGCCAACACGTGGCCAGAAGCCGACGTACTCGAGATCCTCGGAAATCATGGGCTGTTCACGGTCGCGGCGCGATGAGCTGACATCGCGCCGCACCGGTCACGGGCTACCTCGCAGGCGCAGGTGTGCCGCGGGCAGGCGCGCCAGCGGGAGCTGGTCCGCCAGCCCTGCCACCCGCACCGCCCGCTGCACCCGCACCGCCACCGCCGCCGCGGAAGTTGGCTTGCTTCAGGTGCGTGATGGTGTGCACGTAGCGGATCTTGCCGTTCTCGAGGCGGAACATGTGCGCATCGGGCGCACCGCTGCCACCGGTGGGACCACCAGCCCCGAACGTGCACCACGCCACAACGCCACCGACCACCGTGTCCACGACGAAGCTGCGATTGGCGATGTTCACACCCGAGGGCACACCGGCCTCGCAGGTGTCCTGCGCCGAGTTCCTGCCGGTGAACATGCCGCCTTCAATGCGCTCGCAGGGATAGCCCCACGGCACCAGGTCTATCTTGGCTTCGAGGAAGGCGTCGAGATAAGCGTTGGCTGCATTCACCAGCGTGCCGTAGGAATCGCGCCGGTCAGCAGGAATCGGGCTCCAATCCTGGTCCGAGGCGTACTTCAGGAAGTTCTCGACGTTGAAGCCCCAATCACCCGTGGTGGTCGTGATCACATTGATCTCGGCGATCTTGTCGTGATTGATGCGCATGCGGATACCCGCCACCCACGGCTCGGCCTGGTCGGTAACCCAGATCTCGGTGTAGGTCTGGCAGGACTGGTCGTCATACAACGACTGCGACCTGGCAATCACCTTCTTCCTGGTGAGGAAGCCGGTCTTCACATCCGCGGCCTTCATGTCCTCGAAGTAGCCGAGGCCCGTGGCCAGTGGCAGCGCCGAGATGTCGCCGCTGGCCTGCGCAGCCAGATAGAGGCCGACGGCATGCTGCAGTCCGCCGCGCTGGCAGGAGACCATCGGCTTCTGGGTCGCACCCGGTGCGCCGGGAGGCCGCACGGCAGCCGGGCCCGCCGCCGCAGGGGGGCCACCGGCGCGAGGTGCAGGCGCCTGGGCCTGTGCAAAGACGGGCACGAGCAGCGCGACACAAAGCGCGAGACCCGCGTTCATGAGATTGGTGCGTTTCACAGGATGTCCCCCAAAGTTGTTGTCTGGCCGACCCGATGATAGCCGGGCGGACGGCCTGTATAGCCGAAAACAACAGCGCCGAAAACCCGGGTCATCTGCCTGGACGGGCCAGCGCGGCACAACGCATCCGGGCGCGCCCCGGATAGCGTATTGCGCAGCTAACGCTGCAGCAGCGCCAGGTATTCGACCAGACGGTAGATCAGCAGGTCGGTCTTCTGGCGTGCTTCGGCATTGGCACCCTGGGCAACCCAGAAGTCCTGCCCCCAGACCGGCATTTCGCGCGACCCATGTGGCGCCTTCACGTCAGTGCCATCGATTACCCTGCGCACCAGATCGCGCGGGAATTCCCCGCCGCGCCGCTTGGCGATGCGTGTGAGGTCGGGCACATCCATCCTGAATGTCTTGGCCACCGGCCCGTCGCCCTCGGCAGTCTTGCCATGGCAGCTCGCGCAGAAGCGCTGGAAGAGCTGCGCGCCGGTGTAGTCGCCAATCTCTTCGCCACGCGCCGTCCCTGACAGGGCGAGCAGCCCCATGCAGGCGAGCACCGATGCGGCCTTGAAAGACATCTTGGTATGCACTGGACTCTCCTCGGCTCCGCAGCAATACGGTTGACGCGCCTATAATCGCACGCCTGGCGGGTGTTGCGCCGCATGGCGCGACTGCAATGAAAGGACCTCCCGTGAAACGCATGGCACGTGCACTGTTGCTGCAACTGTTCTCATTCGCGACCGCCTTGCTGGCAACGCCGCCCGCCCTGTCTGCCGAACCACCCTGGCGCCTGCTCGAAGCGCAGCACTACCGCGTGGTGTCGCAGCTCAATGACCGCGACACACTCGCATGGAGCCAGCAGTTCGACCAGTTCATTGCCGCAATGTCCGGCGTATTGAAGATCAATCCCGCGCAGCTGCCGCCACTGACCGTGGTCCTGTTCGCGAGAGATCGGGGCTTCGAACCCTACAAGCCGCCGGTTTCAGGCGAGCTCAAACAGGGCATTGCCGGCCTGTTCGCGCGGCAGGCCACGTGGAGCGTGATCGGGCTGGCTGGCACCGCCGGCAACGATGCCCTGCGGCAGAAGATCCTGCACGAAGCCACTCACTGGTTGATGAGTGTGGATGAGGGACGCCGGCCGGCATGGTTCAGCGAGGGCATCGCCGAAGTCCTGGCCTCGTTCGAAATCCGGGACGAGCAGGTCATCTGGGGCAAACCCCTGGAATCAAGATTGCAGTGGCTCGATACCGGGCCGGTAGACCTGAAGCAGTTCCTGACCCTTCCAACTGCAATCATGGATGACGGCAACAGCACAGCCTTCTTCTATGCACAGTCGTGGGCCTTCACGCACTTCCTGCTGTTCTCGCCGGAACCTTCCTACCAGCAGCTGCTGCCGCGATTTCTGCAGGTGTACAAGACCCGTTCCGGCCCGGCGACACTTGCGGAAGTCTTCGCGGATGGTCTGCAGACCATCGAGCGGGATTACACGCGTTACCTGAAATTCGGACGCTTTCGCTACGTGAAGCAGCCGCTGGCTCCTGTGCCCGCACTATCCGCTCCGGTGCCGGCACCGGCCGTGCTGGTCGAAGCCGCGCTGGCCCGGCTTGCATTTGGATCAGATCAATTCGAACTGGCTCGCCAGCACGCCAACCGGGCCGTGCAGCTGGACCCGGCAGCGCCCGGCGGCCACGAGCTCCTGGCCTATCTCGCCGCTCACGACAAGTCGGCCGAAGACCTGGTGGCCCAGGCCGAAGCCGCGCTGCGGGCTGGCTCGAAGGACAGCCAGCTGTACGTGATGTTGGGCGACCTGCTGGGCGAAGCACCGGAGAACGAGCGCAGCCAGACCCGTCGGCAGCGCGTCAATCTGTACGAGAGCGCAATCAACCTGAACTCGCGCCGCGCGGAGCCCTTCGAGAAGCTGGGCGAATCACTGTTCGCGCTGCCGCAGCCCACCACCGACGACGCGGATTTTCTGGCTCTGGGAATGAAGATCTTTCCCGGTGATGACTGGATCCGGGTGGGTGCTGCAGTGGTGGATTTCAGGCTGGGAAGAACCGCACAGGCCCGCGAGGAAATGGCCCGCGTCCTGCTGCCCGAGAGCACCCTGGATGATGATCAGCGCAAGGCCGCAACTGGCTTGCTGAACGGGTTACTGACCGCCATGGCGGGCCCGGAGCCCGAAGAGATTCACGCCGAAGAACCCTGACCTTCCCCGGGCCAGTACAGGCGCAGCGGATTATCGACCAGCAGCTTGCGCTGCAATTCGGGTGTGACCGCAATCTGCGGAATGAAGTCCACCAGCAGGCCATCGTCCGGCATATGGTCCTTGAGATTCGGATGCGGCCAGTCGGTGCCCCACAACACGCGGTCCGGAAACTCCTCCACCACCCGGCGCGCGAAGGGCACCACATCGCGGTAGGCGTGCAATTCGCCATTGAGCGCCGGCGGACCACTCACCGACAGGCGCTCGGGGCAGCTCACCTTGCTCCACACGTTCTGGTGTTCGCGCATGAACCTGAGGAACAGGCTGAACTCCGGGCCATCGATGGGCTTGCGCACATCGGGCCGGCCCATGTGATCAACCACAACGGTGGTGGGCAGCGCGGTGAAGAAATCCCACAACTCCGGCAGATCCACAGCCTCGAAATAGATCACCACATGCCAGCCAAGCTGGTGAATGCGGCCGGCGATCTCCATCAACTCGTCTTTCGGTGTGAAGTCGACCAGGCGCTTGACGAAGTT
>CAYWDZ010000029.1:0-20968 GCA_964456255.1 uncultured Steroidobacteraceae bacterium
GCTCGAGATCATCATGCGCGTCTATTTCGAGAAACCGCGCACCACGGTGGGCTGGAAGGGGTTGATCAACGATCCGGACCTGGACGGCAGCTTCAACATCAACAAGGGCCTGCACCGGGCGCGACAGCTGCTGCTGGATGTGAATGCGCTCGGGCTTCCGGCGGGGTGTGAATTTCTGGACATCATCACGCCGCAATACCTGGCGGACCTGGTGACCTGGGGCGCGATCGGCGCGCGCACCACGGAGAGCCAGGTACATCGCGAGATGGCCTCGGGCCTGTCGTGCCCGGTGGGCTTCAAGAACGGCACGGACGGCAATGCGCGGATCGCCATCGATGCCGTGCAGGCCGCATCGCATCCGCATCATTTCCTGGCCGTGACCAAGGACGGCAAGACGGCAATTGCCGCCACCAGCGGCAATGCCGACTGCCACGTGATCCTGCGCGGCGGCAAGACACCCAATTACGATGCGGCCAGCGTGGCTACCGTGTGCGAACAGCTGTCGGCCGCGCGGCTTGCCCCGCGGGTGATGGTGGATGCGAGCCACGGCAACAGCAGCAAGAATCCGGAGAACCAGCCGCTGGTAGCCGGGGACATCGCCGCGCAGATCGCAGCGGGCAGCACACGCATCAGCGGCGTGATGGTGGAAAGCCATCTGCAGGCCGGCCGACAGGACCTGATGCCCGGCAAGCCGCTGAAGTACGGGCAAAGCATCACCGACGGCTGCATCGACTGGCAGACTTCACTGGAGGTACTGGATACACTCTCCCGGGCCGTGGCAGCACGTCGCAAACTCAAGGCAGCCGCGTGAGCACCGCACGGCTGCTCGCGGACGCAGCAGCTCGCGCACAGCGCTATCTGGATTCCCTTCCGGATCGCGCGGTTGCGCCGTCACCGGCTGCCATCGAAAAGCTCGTCGCTCTCGATGCGCCGCTGCCGGAATCTCCGCAGGACCCCGCCGCTGTGCTGGCGCGACTGGACGAAATCGTCTCGCCCGCAACCATGGCCATGGCCGGCCCGCGTTTCTTCGGCTTCGTGATCGGCGGCGCGCTGCCGGTGACCGTGGCTTCCAACTGGCTGGCCACGGCCTGGGACCAGAACACGGGCCTGTACCCGTCAACACCCGGCACCTCGCACATTGAAGTGTCGGCGCTGTCGCGCCTGCTCGATGTGCTGCATCTGCCGCGCGATGCGGCGGGGGCCTTCGTCACCGGCGGCACCGTGGCGAACCTGACTGCGCTTGCCGCGGCCCGGCATCGCGTGCTCGCCAATGCGGGCTGGGCAGTGGAAGCCGATGGCCTGTTCGGCGCACCGCCGATCACCGTCATCGTCGGTGAAGAGGTCCACCCGACGCTGCTTAAATCCCTCGGCGTGCTGGGCCTCGGGCGCAAGCGCGTGGTACGCGTACCGGTCGACGCTCAGGGACGAATGCGCGCCGACGCCCTGCCACCGATGCGCGGCCCCACCATCGTGTGTGTGCAGGCGGGCAACGTGAATACCGGCTCGTTCGATCCGATCGCACAGATCACGCAGCGGGCCCATGCAGCCGGCGCGTGGGTGCACGTGGACGGCGCCTTCGGGCTGTGGGCACGCGCCACATCCCGCTACGCAGCACTGGCTGCCGGCGCCGAGCTGGCGGATTCCTGGGCCACCGATGCGCACAAGTGGCTCAACGTGCCGTATGACAGCGGCCTCGCCTTCGTGCGCGATGCCGAGGCGTTGCGTTCGGCCATGGCCATCACGGCGGAATACCTGCCGACCGCCGGCCCTCGCCATCCATCCGATTTCACGCCCGAGCTGTCGCGCCGCGCGCGCGGCGTGGATGTGTGGGTTGCACTGGAGGCACTGGGCCGCAGTGGTGTGGCCGCGATGCTCGAGCGCTGCTGCGCGCATGCGCAGGCGTTTGCGGCCGGGCTTGCTGCCGCCGGCTACGAGATCCTGAACGAGGTGGTGCTCAACCAGGTGCTGGTGTCCTTCGGCACACCGGAACGTACATTGAAAGTGATCGCAGCCTTGCAGCAGGAAGGCACCTGCTGGGCAGGCAGCACCGTGTGGCAGGGCCGCACGGCCATGCGCATCAGCGTGTGCTCGTGGGCCACCACCGAAGACGACGTGAAGAAGAGCCTGGCCGCGATGCTGCGCGCCGCGCGCGGCTAGCAATCAGGAACGCTTGCCAGTGGCGGGCCCGACCAGCGTCGGACATTCGCCGCGCACCGGGTCCGCGTCCGGCAGCGCCGAGCAGATCTTCTCCCAGCGCTCCTTCACCAGCTGCAGTGCGTCGGCACTGTGGGTGGCAGAGGCCCACTCGCCCAATGCGACGTTAAGCTTGTCCAGCCGCGCGCGCGTGCGCGCATGGATGCGATCCGGGCCGGCCAGCTCGCCCAGTACATCCAGCACCACGGTGCGGATGCGATCCTTGTCCTGCGGACTCATGCGCAGCAGCCCCTGCGCGTACAGCGTGCCCCACTGGAAGCGCGTGGCAGGACCCGTGGACTCGCGATACGCGCGTTCCAGCAGTTCCAGCGCCTGCGGCAGGTGCCCCTCTTCTTCCTCGAGGTCCGCCAGATCGGCCATGTAGTAGAAAGGAGTCTTCGAAGTGCGGATCTCGCCTTCGAGCAGCGCGCGCAGCCGCGCCTTGTCATCCAGGTACGACAGCACCCACTCCGCGGAATTGATCACCCCCGCGCGCGTGTCGGCGTCGTAATCGCGCGCCAGGTAGGCATCGAGTGTCGCTCTGGCCTTGCGGGCCACGGCCTCGGGGGCCTTGCCATCCTTGCTCAGGGACATGGCGGCCAGCAGCCTGCCCCGGGCTGAATCAAGGCGCGTGCTGTCGCCATAGCGCTGGTCATTCTCGATGGCATCCATCAGCGCAAACCAGTCGGACTGCAGGTCTGCAACCCGATCAGGCCGCGCGAGCCGCATCACGACGAAGTAGTCCTCGCCGAGTGACATCACCGCATCACCCGACCGCAGCGCGCGCGGGTGATCGGCCAGCAGCGCTGCCACTGCATCGAGCAATGTGCCGAGCCGTGCGCTGGGCGCCTTGCCCGCCTCGATGGCGGCGCGCTCATTGGCAGCCGCCAGATCCGCGGCGGTCAACATCAGGCGATCGCGCTCTACCGTGGCCGTTGCGGGGCAGCGCGCAGCGGCAAGTTCCAGCGTTGCAACGAGCTCCACCGGGTCTTCGCGCGGATCCAGGTCCCAGCCATTCCAGGCCACGCGCCGGCAATCGGCCTCGCTGAGCTGCAGCGATGGATCCGCCCGCAGCGCCGCCAGCACATCGGCCAGCGGGCGCACGTTTTCCAGTGCCAGATCCAGCACCTCGGCATAGCTCGCCAGATCATTGCCGCCGGCAATGCGCACGATTTCGCGGCGCCCGGCATCGAGCACCAGCACCGTGGGATAACCCAGCACCTGGAACTGCTCGCCGGCGCGCTGTGCGCCAGGCGCATCGCCATCCAGGTACACCGGCACGAACTGGCGCAGCTTGTCCTGGAAGTCACGCCGCGAAAACACATGGGCCGAAAGGTCATGGCAGGGTGGGCACCACTCGGCGCCCCAATACAGGAACACCAGCTTGTGCTGCCCCGCGGCAGCCGCGAAGGCCTCATCCAGGCTGCCCTGAAACCAGGCGATGGTTTCGGCAGGGGCCGCGTCCTGCGGCGCGGACGCACGCTGGCAACCCGCGATTTGCAGCGCGGCAACCAGCAGGATGGCGGCAAGCTTCTTCACGTCGCCGAGCCTACTACCCCATGCGATTGCCAGCCACATTGCGATAGGCTTGCCAGCCATGAGTCGCCCCGCACTCCCACTGGTTCTTTTCGCCATGAGTACTGCCCTGATCTCGTGCGCACCGGCCGCCGATGAGACGGCCCTGCCCGCTTCCAACCCCTTCGCCACTCCCAGCCCGCTGCCCTTCAACTATCCGCAGTTCGACCGCGTCAAGGACAGCGACTTCGCGCCGGCCTTCGATGCCGGCATGGCCCAGGAGCTGGCGGAGGTGCGCAGGATCGCGGACAACCCCGACGCGCCCACCTTCGAGAACACGCTGGTAGCGCTGGAGAAAAGCGGGCAACTGCTGTATCGCGCCCAGACCTTCTTCGACCTGCTGGTCAGCGCCGACACCAACGACACCCGCAACCAGCTGCGCGACGAATACGCGCCGCGTTTCGCCGCGCACGAGGACGAAATCCATCTGGATCCCAAGTTGTTTGCGCGCATCGAGAAGCTGTACGCGCAGCGTGCAGATCTCGGCCTCGATGCGGAGAGCCTGCGGTTGCTGGAGCGCTACCACGCGGACTTCGTGCATGCCGGCGCCAGGCTTTCTGCCGCCGACAAGGAG
Source organism: uncultured Steroidobacteraceae bacterium (assembly GCA_964456255.1). GTDB lineage: Bacteria > Pseudomonadota > Gammaproteobacteria > Steroidobacterales > Steroidobacteraceae > ZC4RG30. The sequence goes on from CAYWDZ010000029.1 coordinate 4,343, forward strand.
AAGCTGAAGGGCTACAACGCCGAGCTGGCCACGCTCACCACGAAGTTCGGCCAGAACATCCTCGACGAGGTGAATGACTCGGCGGTGGTGGTCGATGATGTGAAGCAGCTCGATGGGCTGAGCCAGGCACAGATCGACGCGGCTGCGGACGAAGCGAAATCCCGTGGCCTCACCGGCAAGTACGTCCTGACCCTGCTCAATACCACCGGCCAGCCGCTGGAATCGCAGCTGACCTACCGGCCACTGCGCCAGCGGCTGTACGAGGCATCCATCGCGCGCGGCAGCCGCGGCGGCCCCTTCGACAACACCGCTCTGGTGAGCCGCATCGTGAAGTTGCGGGCCGAACAGGCCGCCCTGCTCGGTTTCGCCAATCACGCCGCCTACAAGCTCGAGGACCAGACGGCGAAGACCCCCGCGGCGGTGAACGCGATGCTGGCCCAGCTCGCGCCACCGGCCGTGGCCAATGCGAAACGCGAGGCCGCGGAACTGCAGAAGGTGATCGACCGCGAGGGCGGCGGCTTCAAGGTGGCCGCGTGGGACTGGGACTTCTACGCCGACAAGGTGCGCGCGCAGAAGTACTCCTTCGATGCCTCGGAGCTGAAGCCCTATCTGGAATTGTGGAACGTGGAGGAGAACGGCGTCTTCTACGCCGCCAACCTGATGTACGGCCTGACCTTCAAGCGTCGCACCGACCTGCCGGTCTACCAGCCGGATCTGCGCGTGTACGACGTCTTCGACGCCGACGGCAAGCAGCTGGCGATCTTCATCGCCGATATGTACGCGCGCAAGTCCAAGAACGGCGGCGCGTGGATGAATGAATACGTGTCACAGTCGAAACTGCTGGGCACGCACCCGGTCGTTGCGAACCACCTGAATATCCCCAAGCCGCCGGATGGCGAGCCCACGCTGCTGACCTGGGACGAGGTGGTCACGGCCTTCCACGAATTCGGCCATGCATTGCACGGCATGTTTTCGAATGTGCGTTACCCCTATTTCTCCGGCACCAGCGTGCCGCGCGACTTTGTCGAGTACCCCTCGCAGTTCAACGAGGTATGGGCCAACTGGCCCACAGTGCTGCAGCACTACGCGAAGCACCATGAGACCGGCGCGCCGATGCCGCAGCAGTTGCTCGACAAGGTGCTGGCGGCGGCGAAGTTCAACCAGGGATTCCTCACCACCGAGTACCTGGCCGCGGCCATGCTCGACCAGCGCTGGCACCAGATCACCGCCGACCAGGCACCGGACGCGGCAGGCGTGATGGCGTTCGAGAAGAAGGCGCTGGCTGCCGACGGCGTCGACTATGCCCCGGTTCCACCGCGTTACCACACGCCCTACTTCCGGCACATCCTGTCGAGCGTCGATGGCTACAACGCCGGCTACTACGCCTATGTCTGGGCGGAGGTGCTGGATGCCAACACGCGCGACTGGTTCAGACAGCATGGCGGCCCCACCCGCGAGAACGGCCAGAAGTTCCGCGACGCGGTGCTGTCCCGCGGCGGCAGCGTGGATGCCATGGAGCTGTTCGACCAGTTCATCGGCCACGCGCCGCGCATCGAACCGCTGCTGGAGAAGCGCGGCCTGAGCGCCGTCGCGGCACCCTAGCCGCCGCATCCGCGGCAAGCCCCGGCTAGCGCGGGCGGTGCGGCGACCCGGTCTGCGCCTCGGCGCGAATCTCCGCCAGGCGCCTGAAACCCACCAGGCGCTGTGCCTTCTCGTCCCACAGTCGCAGGGTGGCGGCCCTGAAGCTGGCCATCAGGGTCGTCGGCTTGATGGACTGGAACAGCGGGTTGGCCTCGTGGCAGCGCTGCAGGTTGTAGTTGGGCACGCGCGTGCTCAGGTGATGGATGTGATGAAAGCCGATGTTGCCGCTGAACCATTGCAGGATGCGCGGCAACTTGTAGTAGGAGCTGCCCTGCAGGGCGGCGGCCACATAGTCCCAGTTCGCACCGCGCTTCCAGTAGGCACCCTCGAACTGGTGCTGCACGTAGAAGAGCCACACGCCCGCGGCGCCTGAAATCGCCATCACCATCAACTGCAGGAACAGATACGCCTTCCAGCCCATCAGGAAGCCCAGGCCCAGAACCATGCAGAGCAAGGCCCCGTTCATGTACCAGACGGCGCGGCGATCGCCGGGGCTCGCGTCGGGGGATGGAACACGCTCGGCAATCACGAACACGAACAGCGGCGCGATCACGAACAGGACGACGGGATTGCGGACCAGCCGGTAGGCCAACCGCCGCCACCTCGAGGATTCCAGGTACTCCTCCACCGTCATCGTCCACACGTCACCAACACCGCGCTTGTCCAGGTTGCCGGTACTGCCGTGGTGCACGGCGTGCTCCCAGCGCCAGTGATGGTAGGACGTGAAGGTCAGCATGCTGGTGATGAACCCGACGATGTCATTGGCGCGTCTCGACCTGAAGTAGGAGCCGTGCCCGCAGTCATGGAAGATGATGAAGATGCGCACCAGAAACCCGCTGGCCAGTACGGCCAGGGGGATGGTCAGCCACCACACCCACATGAAGGTCAGGTACATCAGGTACCAGAGCACCGCATACGGAACCAGGGTATTCACGAGCTGCCACACGGCGCGACCCACGGAGGGGTTCTGGTATTGGGCAACGCTCTGTTTCCACGTTGCCTGGTCCGCTTCAATCGTCATGCCTGTCCATCCGGTAGTCCCATCAAGGGTAATACGCCATTGTGGAGGATTAGTGAAGTGAAGTTGCTGCAAATCGCCCGGGCGGCCTTCTCCGGGATACGTGCTGGATCGCGGGTTCGCATTCTGATCGACTTGCACCAACAATTTCCGGCACATTAAGGCCATGTCGCTGTCGAATACCAGCAGGCTCCGCGCCCTTGCCGCGCTGGCGATCCTGGTCGCCGTTTCCACTGCAGCACACGCCGCGCAATCCACGGCGTGGGTCACCAGCTGGGCCTCGGCGCAGCAGATTCCCGAAGAGCGCAATGCGCTGACCGATGAGGCACTGACCAACGCCACGCTGCGCCAGAGCGTTCATCTGTCACTCGGTGGCAAGACCTGGCGACTCCGGCTTTCCAATGCCTTTGGTCAGGCGCCCCTGCGCATCGGCGCAGTACATGTCGCGCACACGGTGACAGTCGGCAAGGCTGCAATCACCCCGGGATCGGGCACGTCCGTACTCTTCAGCGGCAATGCCGAAGTGATCATCCCCGCCGGGGCGGATTACTTCTCCGATGCCTTCACGCTGGAAGCCGCGCCCGGCTCGAGCCTCACCATTTCGATCTACCTGCCGACGGCACCGCAGGGGCAGACCAGCCACCCCGGCTCGCGCACCACTTCGCATCTGGTGCATGGCAATCGGGTTGCGGCTCCCGACCTTGCGGATGCCACGACCTTTGAACACTGGTTCGTGATCGCCGGGCTTGATGTGGCAACACAGGCCGACGCATCGGCCGTCGTGATTCTGGGTGACTCCATTGCCGATGGCCGCGGCACCACGACCAATGGCAACAACCGCTGGAGCGACAACCTGGCCGCGCGCCTGGCCGCCGCGAAGATGCCGGTGGCCGTGATCAACCAGGGGATCGGCGGCAATCGGCTGCTGGATGACGGCTTGGGGCCCAACGCCCTCGCCCGCTTCGATCGCGATGTGCTGTCGCAAAGCGGTGTGCGCTGGCTGATCGTGCACGAGGGCATCAACGACCTGGGCACTTTCGGAACGCAGCCGGGCCGCAGCGATGAGGATCACGGGAAGCTGGTGGACCGGATCATCGCGGCCTATCGACAGATCATCGATCGCGCGCATGCGCATGGCATCAAGGTCATGGGCGCCACACTGACGCCCTTCGCCGGCCCCACCTACCACCCGACTCAACGCGGCGAAGACGACCGCGCAGCCATCAATGTGTGGATCCGCAATTCGGGTGCATTCGACGCGGTGGTGGATTTCGACAAGGCACTGCGCGACCCCGCACGGCCACTGCACCTGAAACCCGAGTACGACAGCGGCGATGACCTGCATCCCTCGCCGAAGGGGTACCAGGCCATGGCAGACGCGATTGCGTTGTCACTGTTCGGGCGGCCGGCCTCGCGATAGCGCGGGCAGCGCTGCGACCGAGGCTTCCACATCCAGGCTGGTGCGGCACAGGGCGTGCAGAAAGCAGGTCTGCTCACCCATGGCAAGTGCCGCACGCGCAAACTCCCCGTCCTCGGTGCTGCTCAGGTACACATGGGTTTCAACCGGATCAACCGGACCTGTGCCCTGCTGCGAGAAGTGCACATCCTGGATCACGTTGTAGGCATCCAGGTTCTTCCGCAGGATGCTGGCGTAGCGACCCAGCTGCGTCATGAAGCAGAACGCGATGCCGGCGGCCACATAGCTCTCGGGATCAGGCGCTGCAACACCAGACGGGTCGCACAGGAACCGGAATACCGATCCGATCGGGCTGAACAGCTTCTGCTCGATTTCAAACACGCCGGATGCGCGTTGCCGGCAAGTGACCTGGACATGCAGTCGCCGCTGCTGGGTCTCGGCGAGACTGGTATGGGCGCCCCCGGCGACCCCTTCCACCTGTGCCGCCGGGACGATTCGCTGGATCAGCGGACCATCGTTCGCCACCCCGGACTGCGCCGGCGCGAACGACACGTTGCCGAGCCATGAGCCGGGATCCGGTTCCCGCAGCGGCGCGATGGCCTGGACCCGCACCGGTGCAAGTGGCGCACCGTTGAAACGCAGGCTGAACGCCGACTGGTGCTCCCCGCGCAGCAGGGCCGATACCGGTGCGGCATCGATGGCATCACGCACCAGAGCCTGCAGCTCGGCAGCGGGCGCATCGCTCACCATGTGCACGGCGAGCTGCACTGGCAGCGCGCCACCGGTCATCGTGCCGCGCAATGCGGAGCCCTGCATGGTGTAGAGGTTGTCCTGCACCAGCTGCAGGTCGCGCACCGCGATGTGCCGCAGCGCGACCAGCCGCAGCAGTTCGCGCAGGAAGGAACTGACCATGCCGGTGCTCACGAAGGACAGCGGGCACGGCGCCTCGTCGAATCCATCCAGGTATGGCCCCTCATCGCTGGCCAGGCGCCACGCGGTGCCAGTCGCCATGGACAGCACCACGGCTTCCTTCTGCATCACCGACAGGGAGCGCGCCCAGACACGGACGGAACGCCCATGTGGATTGCGGGGCTGTGCAAGCCGGGCTGCCGCATCCGCCACGGGATGGAAGATCGGCAGCCCGGAAGCAGCCAGGCGATTACCAGGCTGCTGCGGCATCAGGGGCTCAGAAGCGATAGGCCAGGTGCAGCTGGATGATCGGCCAGAGCTTGTAATCCTTCACGTCGCTCTGCCATTCAGCCAGCTGGTCATCAAGGCTTGCCTGGAAGGTCGGATTGCTGGCCAGCGAGCCGTTGCTGGATGCCGCCAGTTTCGGGCTGCCCTGCGCCACCACACCCAGGTCGACGCCGAAATGCACGCCGGTCTTGAACTTGCCGCCCCAGCCAACCGACAACGACGGCGCCGTCTTCTTGAACCTGGCCGAACCGGTCAGCACGCCGACTTCGGACTGGGTGTAGAGATCGCCGCCCACCTCCACCGATGCGGTGTTGGGCGTGGCATCGCCACCAAAGCGGTTCTTGTTCGAGCGCAGGCCGGCCGACACGCGGAAGCTGCCACCGAACGGATAGAAATCCACTGCCACCCCGATCGACTTGAGCTTGGCCTTGCCATCGATGTCGAAGTCGCCGGAAGTCACGGTCTTGTCGTAGTTGTAGGAATCGCCATTGGCGCGCACACCAAGACGATCGCTGAATCGATACCCGGCTTCCAGGCCCAGACCCAGCGTGCCTCCGGTGACCCCCACCGAGAACCCGGTGCCGGAATCGTCAGCGGCCAGCGCTGCGGTCGAGCATCCCAGTGCAGCCAGCATCAACACGACTACATTACCTTTGCGGAACATGTCTCTTACTCCCTCAAATGACTGGTTCTGAAATCCTGCGGGCCTTGCGGACCCAGGAGAAAACTATCACAGCGCCCGCTGCTACACATTCATGAAGTAGTGGCGCGAAAACTGGATTCCCTCGATGAGCCTTTCGAGCCGGGCCATGCGGGCCTCGTCCACTGCCGGGGCGGTGGTGTCCAGCAGCTTCATGACCTGGGCATGCCGCTCGGCAAAGACTTCGCACTGCAGCCCGGCTTCCCGCGAGGCCAGCGCACCGCGTGAACGCGCGGCCAGCACCAGCCGCTGGGTATGGCTGCACAGCACGAGTGCCAGCTTCTCGAGCGCGCGCTGCTCGAGGCTTGCTGCAACTTGCGCGTCCTCTGCGCAGACATGGCTGGTCAGACCCATGCAGCCACCATACGTCCTCGCCCCCTGCAATTCTGTGACGGCCTTGGACACCAGGCTCGCTGCTGCCGGGGCTGCTGACATATAGTGCCCACGCTGCGCAGGAGTAACCCATGCATGTCCGCACCACCTTTGCGCTGCTGACCGCGTTGTTCGCGGGGTCGGTGGCCGCTGCCGAAACTTTCGACATTGGCCTTGCCACCAGCGGCGCGCGGATCGATGCCATCGCCGTGGAGGCCAGCAGCCCATCGGCACCGACCGTGGTACTGGTTGGCGGCCTGAAGGGCGATGACTGGACCTCCGCTGTCGTTCGCGAGGTGATCAATGCATATGAAAAGAGCAGCCCCTCCGTGCGGCTGCTGGCCGTGCCAGTTGCCAACCCGGATGGCGTCGCACTGCAATTCCCACCTACCGGTACCGCATATCGCGAGAATGCCGAGGCCCACACCTTGTGGCGCTGGCTGGGCGCCCAGGCGCCGGACGTGGTGTTGGTGGCAGACGACGACGATGCCAAGCTGATCAAGGCACTGGAAACAGAGCAAGTGGCCGACATGGGCCGGATCCCCGTGATGCACGTGGCGAACCTTGCAGAATGGAAGCAGGAGATCCGCTTCCTCGACCACTCCGAGGCCCATGTCAATCTGGACCAGCGTCGCGCACGCACGCCGCGGGTGCTGGCCGAACAACTGGCGAAGACCTACGGCCACGACTTCGACCAGGCCATCTACATCAATGCCATCGCCCTCGTGGCGCGCATCAGGCTCGGCGAACTGGATGAAGTAAAGCGGCTGGCCGAGCCGTACGTCGACGGCACGAAGAACAGCATCGCGCGGCCCAATGCGCTTGGCATGGCCGGACACATCGTGTTCACCGAACTGGCGCGCCAGACGAAGGACCCGCGCTACACCGCGCTGGTGCGCAAGGTCGCCGATCTCGGCTTCGACGCATCCGGAAGGATGCTCGAGGCCATGCCCTACAACGACGGCTACAGCGATTCGGTGTTCATGGGCACCACCATCCTGGCGCAGGCCGGTGCGCTGACCGGCGAACAGAAATATTTCGACATGGCAGACCGGCACCTGCGCTACATGGAGAAGCTCGATCTCCGACCAGACGGGCTGTATCGGCATCGTCCCGAAGCCGATGTGCCATGGGGCCGTGGCAACGGCTTCGCCGCGCTAGGCCTCGCGCTGACACTTTCGGAGCTGCCGCCCGGATCGGCCGCGTACAACCATGCGCTCGACAGCTACCGCAACCTGATGAAGACACTGCTGCCCTGGCAGAACCGCGACGGCCTGTGGCGCAACGTGGTGAATCATCCCGGTGCGTATCCGGAGTTCTCCGGCACGGCCATGATCGGCTTCGCGTTGCAGCGCGGACTCGCGCGCGGCTGGATCCAGGGGCGCGAGTATCGCCAGGCCGTCGATCGCGCATGGCTCGCCGTGAATTCGCGCGCCTCGGCAGCGGGCAGTCTCATCGACGTGTGCGAATCCACGGCGCGCTTCACGACCGAGAAGGAATACCTGCAGCGCGCGGCGATCCTCGGCATGGATGCACGCGGTGGCGCAATGGCGATGCTGTTCGCGACCGAGCTGGATGCGGCAGCTACAAATCGATAACGATGCTCACCGGGCAATGATCCGAGCCCATCACATTGGGGTGGATCTTCGCCTCCTTCACCTTGCCGGCCAGTGCTGCGGAGACCAGCACATAGTCGATTCTCCATCCGATGTTCCGCGCGCGCGCATTGGCGAAGTGCGACCACCATGAATAGTGGCCATTGCCCTGGGTGAAGATGCGGAAGGTGTCGACGAACCCGGCATCGATGAAATTCTGGAAGCCTTCGCGCTCCTCGTCGGTGAAGCCCTTCTTGCCGCGATTGGGCTTGGGGTTTGCCAGGTCATCCTCGGTGTGCGCCACGTTCAGGTCGCCGCAGAAGATCACCGGCTTCTTCCGGTCGAGCTGCTTCACATAGGCGAGAAAGGCCGGGTCCCAGTGCTTGTGGCGCAGATCCAGCCGCGCCAGGTCGTCCTTGGCATTGGGCGTGTACACCGTCACCGCAAAGTACTTCTCGTACTCGGCGGTGATCACGCGACCCTCCGTCCAGGAATCGCGTTCCTTGTCGTCGGCGAATGCGTACTTCTTCTCGAAGCCAGCAGGAAACCCATTGGTGACCTTCAGCGGCGCCGGGCGCGTGAAGATGGCCGTGCCCGAATAACCCTTCTTCTCGGCCGAGTTCCAGTACTCCTGGTAGTCGGGCAGGTCGATCTCCGCCTGGCCGCGCTCGGCCTTGGTTTCCTGCAGGCACAGGATGTCCGGCTGGTGCTCGGCCACGAACTTCTGGAAGGTGCCCTTTCGCACCACGGCACGGATGCCATTGACGTTCCACGAGTAGAACTTCACAGCGTCTTTGCCACCCGGAAGCCGAGGTAATTGTGGCCACGCGTGGTGGCCAGATAAGGCGCGCCGCGCCGCGCCGAGCGCTGCATGTACGGGTTGCTGGCAAACGTGCCATTGCGGAACACGCGCACCGAGCAATCCCCTTCGGTGCTGGCGCTGCCATCCACGGGCGCATGCTTCATGTCGGCTTCGTAGCAATCCTGCGCCCACTCGAAGACATTGCCGTGCATGTCGTACAGGCCCCAGGCATTGGGCGGGAACGAACCCACCGGCGCGGTTTGATCCAGCCACACATCGCGACCTTCGGCATAGGGCCCGCGCTCGCCGTGGCCGCGCATGCCGAAGTTGCCGCGGTTGTAATCGATGGTGTCGCCCCACGGGAACGGCGTGGTGGTGCCGGCGCGCGCCGCGTACTCCCACTCGGCCTCACTCGGAAGCCGATACGCATCGTCATTGCCCGTCTTCCAGTTCAGCCAGCCAACAAAGCGCTGCGCGTCGTACCAGCTCATGCCCACGGCCGGCCTGGTGCCACGCCCGTAGTCCTTGTAATTGGCGATGCGCGTGCCATCGGCATTCGTGCGCAGGGCGACGTCGATCTCCTCGCCTGCGCACCAGTTGTCGCGCACGCAGGCCTCCCACTGGTTCCAGGTGACCGCAGTGGTGGCGATCGCGAATGCCTTCGCGATGGTGACGCGATGCTGCGGCTCGTCGGCATCGCGCTCGGGCTCATCGGCCGGCGAGCCCATCATGAACGTGCCCGGCGCCAGCACCACCAGCTCGGGGCAACTGGCGCACTCCTTTATATGTTGCCCGGGGCGAGCCACCTTGCCGGCCGCCAGCACCGCCAGCGGCAGCAGCAGCGCGCACAGCACCAGCCGTTTCATGGCGCGACGCGCCGTTCGTTGATCAGCCATTTGCCATCCCTCCGTGCGAGAAGATCCTCAGATGAACCCATGATATCGATGCTCATGGGTTTGCCCTTGCCATGCGCCACCACGAACATCCAGTAGCCGCGCACCACTGCGTGGTCGGCATCGGTGAACTCGATCGACTGGTTGGTCACCACATGATGCGTGGCCGTGGCCTCGACGCCCTCCTTCGCACGACGCGCCAGGCGCGATTGCATCACCGGCTCCACGTAGCCGCGGATCGCTTCCTTGCCGGCGTAGTTGGCCTCGGCCGACACGAATTTCGCGTCGTCGGTGAGCGTGGCCAGGTAGGCATCCAGGTCGGATTCATCCAGCGCACGCACATAGCGGCGCAGTGTCTCCTCGATGGCCATGCGGTCTTCTGCCACCGAGGAGTGCGTTGCAGCCGGGGCCGGATGCACACCGCCCCCGACAACCATGTAGCGCGCCAGCAGCAGCGCCAACCCTGCCGAGACCGCCACGGTCACCACGCCGAACAGCACACTTGTCGCGCGCGTCATGATCAGTTCCCCCTTCCCGTTCTGCGAATCGTCGGTTCCGGGACGCATGGTACAGGGCCGGCGGTCATCGCTGCCATGCCAGCGGCGCGATCCAGACCCAACCGCCATGGACTGGTAGAGTTCACTCTGGTCGCTCAGCCTGGCGTATGGGAGCAGGAAATGATTTCGCTACTCCTCCTGTGGGCACATATTCGGGCGGCAGGGCTCACACATAACAAGAGGCCACCATCATGATCGACGACTTGGCTACGCAAACCGTCAACATCACGCAGACCGGCATCGGCATTGGCGCGGCCATCGCCATTGTGTGTTCCTGGCAGCGGAACAGATCCATTCTCTGGGCGATCCTGGCGGGTGTGCTGTCGTGGTTCTATGTCATTTACTTCGCCTTGAGCCGCAAGCCGGACGAGAGAAAATGACTGGTGTTCCAAAGCCGCCTGCTGAATGAGACACGTGAGGACGTTGTGTACCTTGAAATCGGTGACCGCACCGCGGGCGACGCAGCAAGCTATCCCGACGATGACATCAAGGCGACGCTGGTCGAAGGCAAGTGGGTCTTTACGCACCGGAACGGAGATGCATATTGACCAGGTATCTGATTGCGCTGATTGCGATTGCAGCCAGCGCCGGGGCTTTGGCCGAATCCCCGCAGCTGGTGAGCGCCGCGCGCAAGCAGACCCTGTCGCCGGTCCGGTACGACGGGTCCTACGCCAGCATTGTTTACCCGATGGGCGACGTGCCGGCCGATCGTGGCGTATGCACGGATGTGGTGATCCGCGCGTACCGGGCAATCGGCATGGATCTTCAGGCTCTGGTGCATGTGGACATGAAGGCCAACTTCAGCGCCTACCCGCAGCTGTGGGGCCTGAGCAGACCGGACACGAACATCGATCACCGTCGCGTCCCGAATCTGCAGCGGTTCCTGGAACGGGCGGGTGCGAAGCTCACTGGCCAGGATGCAGAACGCTTTCTCGCCGGCGACATCGTCACGTGGATGCTGCCTGGCAACCTGCCGCACATCGGCATCGTGTCGGACCGCAAGGCGGCAGGTTCTGACCGGCCGCTGGTCATCCACAACATCGGCGCGGGCCCGAAGGAAGAGGACATGCTGCGTGAGTATCCGATCACGGGGCACTACCGGTACCAGGTGCGGTAGTGCGCAAACTTGTTTCGGTCGTCGTCATTCTCGGGCTTGGCTTCCTTGCCTACGACAGGTGGAATCTCACCGGCCCGGCCGCTCCGGACTCGTCCATCACGGAAGCCTTCGAGACCCGCAGCAGCGATGTGCCGGTCACGGGAAGCGGCGAGGTCCTTCGCATTCTTGCGGACGATGTGAACGGCGACCGGCACCAGAGGTTCATCCTGCGTCTGGATTCAGGGCAGACGCTGCTGGTCGCCCACAACATTGATCTGGCCCCTCGTCTGCCTGGATTGAATGCCGGAGACGTGGTGGAGTTCTCCGGTGAATACGTATGGAACGATCAGGGCGGTGTGATTCACTGGACACACAAGGACCCGCGCGGCCAGCACCAGGCCGGCTGGCTGAAACTCAAGGGCAAGACGTATCAGTAGCGCCCTGCTGCTGACCAGTCAGCGCGAAGGCGCGACACCCTCTTCCCAGCTGCCAGTCCTGAGCTCGATCGGGAAGGTGCGCATGAAGGCCTCGACCGCGTGGATCTGGCCGTCGTAGATCTTGAACGTCTCCCACACGCACAGCTGATCGCCGCCCTCCTGCTGCACGCCCCAGGCCATGCGCAGCCACACGATCCCCATGCGCTCATCGACGGCGACGACGCGCGTGATGGGCTTGCCGAGACGCTTGAACACCGCGAGTGACTGCGTGGAGATGTCCTTGCAGGTGGCGTTGAAGGTGCACTCGGGGCCGGCCAGGATCGAGCCATTCTCGAAGCGGTAGGCATCGGGCGAGAACGGTGCCTTGACCGCGGCAAAGTTCTCGGCGTTGCCGAGCCCTTCGGGATACTTCAGCGCGATCCTGATCATCTCCTCGCGGCTGTTCAGCTGCTCGGGACGCGGTGCGTAGCTGTTGGCCTCGCTGGGTGCAGCCAGGCGATTCACGCCGCCGCCAGCGGAAGGTCCGGGGCCAGCGCCAGGACCAGGACCCGCGCCGGGACCGGGTCCTGCTGCGCGCGCGGGGCCCGCGCCGCCCATGCCGCCGCCGCGCGAGGCCACGAGTTCCACTTCGGTGAGCGCGTTGTTCACGACCTTCACGCGCGCCACCAGCATCACGCTGGCATCGCCTTCCTTGACGATGACATGGGCGCCGGCGACACCGGCGCGCTCGTCGATGATGTCCTGGCGATAACCGGCGAGCCCGGTCACGCTTCTGACCAGCCCGACATCGGCGAGCGGCTTCACGATGGCGTCTTCGGTAACGCGCAGCGTGGGCGCGACGCGGATCCTGCTCACGTCGTGCCTGACCAGCGCGTACAGCAGTTCGCTGACCTTGCCACGCAGGCACTCGCGGTCGCAGGCCGTGGAGGATTGCGCGGCAGTGACGGTGCCACCGAGCGCGCATGCCGTGATCAGCAACGCGATGCGGGAAGTGCGCTTCATGGACCTGACCCCCGTTGTCATTCTTCAGCGGCAGGTTAGCCCCGCGGGACCAGATCGATCAACCGCCTGCCCTGCGGATTGCCAGAACGCCGCAACTGGCGCATGTTCGTGCCCAGCAACCAACTTGCCGCAGGGGGCTCAAGATGAAGAAGACAGGCTGGGTCATGACCGCGCTCTTCGCGCTCTTCATGGTGGGTGCATCCATTGCGCCCAAGTTCTCCGGAGCCGAGGCGGCGGCCCAGGCGGTGAGCGAGTTGGGCTGGTCACCCGCATACCTGCTGCTGATCGGAACCCTGGAGCTGTTGTTCGTGGTGCTGTATCTGATTCCGCGCACCAGCCTGGTCGGTGCGGTGCTGATGACGGGCCTGATCGGCGGCGCCATCGCCAGTCATCTCAGGGCCGGCAGTCCACTGTTCAGCCACACGTTGTTTGGTGTCTACCTGGGCGCGTTCATGTGGGTATCGCTGTGGCTCCGTGACGCAAGGCTCAGGGCATACCTCGCGCAGAGCTGATGCACACCCCGCCGGAATTCATCACCCACGGGCGCGTGGAGTTGCGGCGCGCGCAACCCGGCGACCATCAGGCCCTGTTTGTATTCGCAACCGACCCCGAGGTCATGCGCTTCATGGACTGGCCCATTCCGACCAGCCCCGGCGAGACGCGCGCCTACCTGGAAGGCTCATACGCCGAGTGGAATGCCGGGTCGCAATTCCAGTGGGTCATCCTCGAACGCGGCACGCGCACCATCGCGGGAACCATCTCCTGCCGACCCAGGGGGCACGCCGCGGACTTCGGCTATTTCCTCGGCCGCAGTTTCTGGGGGCGAGGCCTCGCCTTCGATGCCGCCAGCGCGGTGGTGACGTGGCTGCTCCAGCAGCCGCAGATCCTGCGGGTGTGGGCCACGGCGGACGCGGGCAACTCCCGATCGCGACGCCTGCTGGAACGACTGGGCCTGCAACTCGAAGGCGTGATGCGCATGGCCACCATCCGGCCGAACATCGGCGGCCCGCCTGGCGACACCGCACTCTATGCGCGGACCAGGACCGGAAACTGAGAAAAGGTCCGTTCGGCGGCGTCATACTGTAGTCGAAGCCTAGATGCATCCCGCAATGCGGAACCCAAGGGTGGACCTCTTCGAATGTGTATCACTGTCCGAGCCCTCTCCAGCAGCAAGGAGATGCGTCAGTTCGTCAGGTTCCGCATCGACCTGTACCGCGATTCCCCGCATGCCGTGCCACCGCTGTACATGGATGAGCTGACCACGCTCGACCCGAAGAAGAACCCGGCCTACGAATTCACCGAAGCACAGTGCTTCATGGCCTTTGACGATGACAAACCGGTCGGCCGCATCTGCGCCATGGTCAATCACCGCGCCAACGAAGCATGGAAGACCCGCAGCGGTCGCTTCGGGTTCGTGGACTTCGTGGATGACGAGAAGGTCTCGCGGGCGCTGTTCACCGCCGCGGAAGAATGGGTGAAATCCAGAGGCATGGACTCGATCCACGGGCCGCTGGGTTTCACGGACCTCGACCAGGAAGGCATGCTGGTCGAGGGATTCGACCAGCTGGGAACGATGGCCACCATCTACAACTACCCCTACTACCCGAAGCACATGGAGCGGTTGGGGTTCAGGAAGGATGCCGAGTGGGTGGAATACCTGGTCAAGATCCCGGAAGCCGCGCCGCCCAGGATGAAACGCGTCGCGGAGCTGGTGTTGAAGAAGTACAAGCTCAGGATCCTGAAGTACAAGAGCACCTCGAAGCTGATCAAGGACGGCTACGCGCAGAAGCTGTTCGAGCTGGTGAACGACTCCTACAGCCACCTGTACGGGTTCACGCCGCTGACGCAGGCGCAGATCGACTACTACGCGAAGCTCTACATTCCGATGCTGAACCTGGACTACCTGGTGCTGATAGTGGACGAAGCCGGCGATCTGGTCGGCATGGGCGTGACCATGCCCTCGCTGGCGAAGGCGCTGCGCAAGGCACAGGGCCGGCTGTTCCCGTTCGGCATCCTGCACCTGCTCAAGGCACTGAAGATGAAGAACCCGGTGATCGACTGCCTGCTGGTGGCGGTGCGCAAGGACTACCAGAACAAGGGCGTCAATGCGCTGGTGTTCTACGACATCATTCCGCACCTGCGGCGCAACGGCGCCATCTACGCCGAGAGCAACCCCGAGCTGGTGACCAACGCCAAGGTGCAGTCACAGTGGGATGAATTCGAGCACGTGAACCACAAGCGCCGGTGGGCCTTCGTCAAGGAACTGGGCGCAGCACCCTGAGCGCCACCCCGGCGCTGAACTCCAGCGGCAGCAAAGGGTCGGCGGAAAACAGTTCGCCGTCGAGCGCATAGCCATCAAGGCCCTGCACGCTCGCGCGCGCACCACGGCCGCTCAGGATGCCGTGCGCCAGATCCATGGACTCATCGAAGCGCCCCTTCAACAGCTTCGGCAACATGCCCCAGATCGGCGCGGCGGGAGAGATGGCCGTGAAGCGCACGGGCCCGGCGCCACGCTCTGCAAACGGGTTGTAAAGCGCCGCGCGCATCTCGAGCGTGGACGCGACCACCATGCGCACCGGACCGGTCAGCTCACCCAGGTCCTCGATGCGCGCCACCACATCGGGAAAGGGCGGCAAGGGCTTGCGGAACACCAGTGTGCGCACCGCCCACCTGAGCAGCACGAACGGGTCGGCGAACCAGCTGTGACGCCACCAGCCGTTGCCGACGGCGCGGCTCGCTGCCGTCAGGCGTACGGCCTCGCGCACCAGCGCTCCGGCAAACACAAAACCGTGGCGTGGTGATTGACCTGGCTGCGCCACCCGCAGCGTGAAGATGCGTTCCTCCTTCAGGGCCTGACCCGCGCGTACTGCCTTGAGCGCTGCGCGCAGCGCGGGCATGACGGGATAACCACCGGTCTCACGCGGCACGACGTTGGCGCGCCCACCGGCCAGCAACAACAGTGCCGGCGACCAGCCCGGAGCGGATTCCGCCAGATACTCGGCCAGCGCGTGGATGGTCCCGTCGCCGGCAAACACCCAGATCTGCTGTGCATTGCGCGCACGCAGGTCATCGAGCCGCGCGCGCAGGCTGGGTGGATCCACCACTTCATGCACATCGATACCCGCGTCCCGTGCCAGGCGCGCAACGCGACGTGCTCGCCCCATGCGCGACGCGCGGAAGCTGCGGGGATTGAGCAGCAGGCAGGGACGCTGCGCGGTGCCTGCCCGCACCGGAGGCTCGATCACCTGGCGGGCCTGCGCTCGCGGATGAACTTCATCCATTCTTCGGCCGTCGGCATCACCGGGGTATCGACACGGCGCAGGATCTTCCACTGCCCGTCCTCACGGATGAATTCATCTTCGTAGCGGCCGGCCAGCATGGGCGTGGGCTCGCCGTTGGGGCCGCGCATGATCAGCAGGTGACGTGAGCGCACAGTGGCCCGGTCGCCATCCACGTCGATCTGCTGGTTGTAGCTGATGTGGAAGCTCTCGCTGTTCACGTAACCCGGCTCCGGCTCGCCATACAGGCCGACCAGCATCTTCTTGATGGCCTCGGGCCCCTTGTAGACATTCCTGCCGTTCACCCACTCGCCGTCGCGGGCAAAGAGCGCGGCATAGCCGGCGTAGTCGTGGGCATCCTGCGTGGCAGCGTACTCCACCAGCACGCGCTGGATGGCGAGCATGTCTTCCACATGCTGCAGCCGCTGCTCGAGCGCGGCGGAACCGGGCTTGTCTGCGTAGCAGGCGGGCAGCACGCAGGTTGCCAGGGCCAGCATGGCGGGAATCGCAAAGCGGCGAATGTTCATTTCAGCCACCCTTTCTTGAGTAATTCGTACACCCCTTCGATCACATGATGCGGCCGGCGGTACAGCGGCTGCTGCTTCCACTTCGCCCGGCTGG
>CAYWDZ010000030.1:0-20744 GCA_964456255.1 uncultured Steroidobacteraceae bacterium
GCATCTTGGCGCTGGTGCCGAGCTCGAGGATGGGGAACAGGTCGGTGAGGTAGTCGCGCAGCACGTTGCCGGTTACCGAGATCGTGTCTTCACCGGCGCGCAGGCGCTTGAGCGTGGAATGCGTGGCCTGCACCGGTGATTCGATGCGGATGTCCAGGCCCTTCGTGTCATGGTCCCGCAGGCACGCGGTCACGCGTTCGATCAGGCCGCGGTCATACGCACGGGCCGAATCCAGCCAGAAGATGGCGGGCTGGCCGGTGATGCGCGCGCGGTTCACGGCCAGCTTCACCCAGTCGCGGATGGCCGCGTCCTTCGTCTGGCACATGCGCCAGACGTCGCCGGCATGCACGTTGTGCCCGGTGAGCACGGATCCATCCGCCGCAACCACGCGCACGGTGCCGGCGGATGCGATCTCGAAGGTCTTGTCGTGCGAGCCGTATTCCTCGGCGGCCTGCGCCATCAGGCCGATGTTGCTCACGTTGCCCATGGTGCGCACGTCGTAGGCGCCGAACGCCTTGCAGTCGTCGATCACGGCCTGGTACACGCCGGCATAGCAGCGGTCCGGAATCATCGCGACCATGTCGGCCAGCTTGCCGTCCGGCCCCCACATCTTTCCCGATGCGCGGATCGCTGCCGGCATGGACGCGTCGATGATCACGTCGCTGGGGACATGCAGGTTGGTGATGCCCTTGTCCGAATCCACCATGGCCAGCGGCGCGCGCGCGGCGACGGCCGCGGCGATGTCGGCCTTGACGCGGGCACGCTCACCCTCCGGCATGGCCTCGACCTGCGCGTAGAGCGCGGCGAGACCATTGTTCGGATTCACGCCGGCTGCTGCGAGCGCCGCACCATCCTTTGCAAACACGTCTGCCAGATACACGCGCACTGCGTGACCGAACAGGATGGGATCGGACACCTTCATCATGGTGGCCTTCAGGTGCAGCGAGATCAGCACGCCGTCGCGCTTCGCGGCATCCATCTCCCGGGCATAGAAGGCATCCAGCGCCGAGCTGCCCAGGAAGGTCGCGGCAATCAGCTCGTCGTCCTTCACCTTTACGCCATCCTTCAGCACCGTGACCTTGCCGGATGCGTCCACATGCTCGATGCGCAGCACGCCGGCCTGCGCGACGGAGACGGCCAGCTCATTGGCGTAGAAGTCCCCGTCGTCCATGCTGGCCACGCGGGTCTTCGAATCCTTTGACCAGGCGCCCATCGAATGCGGATGCGCCTTTGCGTAGGCCTTCACGGCCTTGGCGACGCGGCGATCGGAATTGCCCTCCCGCAGGACCGGATTCACGGCGCTGCCGGAAACCTTCGCGTAGCGCGCCTTGATCTGCTTCTGCTCTTCGCTGGCGGGCGCTTCGGGGTAATCCGGCAATGCATAACCCTGGCTCTGCAGCTCGCGGATGGCGCCGACAAGCTGCGGCACCGATGCGCTGATGTTGGGCAGCTTGATGATGTTGGCGTCCGGTGTGGTGGCGAGCTGCCCCAACTCGGCCAGGTCATCCTTGCAACGTTGCCCGGCTGCGAGGAAATCGGGAAAGGCGGCCAGCACCCTCCCAGCCAGCGAGATGTCGCGGGTTTCCACATCCACCCCGGCGGTGCGGGTCCAGGCCTGCACGATGGGCAGCAGGGAATACGTCGCCAGCATCGGGGCTTCGTCGGTGAGGGTGTAGATGATCTTCGCGTTCATGCAATTCCTTCAGGTAACCGGTTCTTACTGGAGTTCGGCCAGTTCACGCTCGGCCTGCTTGAGCCATTCACTCTGCGCGCGCTGGTAGTGGCGTGGTGCGATCGACGCCTGTTGCAGCAGGGCGCGCAGCACTTCGGCCGCGGCGTCCGCCTGGCCCTCCTTGCGCAGCAGACCTGCGTAACGCACGGCCGCCTCGGCGCCGGGAAAATAGGCAGCAAGCGCCTTGTATTCCTCGAGCGCCCGCGTGGTCTGTCCTTCTGCCTGCAAGGCACGGGCGTACAGCAGGTGGCCCTCGGGGGAGCGGAAATCCGGGTTGCGCCGGATCAGCTCGTCCAGCGTGGCGCGGGCGTCGCCGGCTGCGCCGGCGGCAAACTGCGCGCGCGCCAGGCCCTGCATCAGGTTTGGATCGTGCTCGTACAGGCCGGTCAGGCAACGGCGGAATTCGGCCACGGCTTCCTCGTTGCGGCCCAGCCGCAGCAGTTCCTCGGCATGCCGCTGACGTGCTTCCACACTGCCGCCGATCTCGGCCCGCTGTGCCAGCCGCTTCAGCTCGCCCTCGGGGTTCAGGGTCTTCTTCATGGAGGTGAGCCGGCGCCGGGTCGTGCGGCTGCCGAGCAGTTCGGGCAGCAGTTCGACGGCGAGATACGCGATGACGCCTGCGAAGGGCAGCAATACCAGCACCCAGATCCAGATGAAGTTGCGGCCAGTCTTGATGCAATGAATGATCAGCGCCGCCTGAATGGCGATGGAAAGAATGGCCAGCCACATGGGTGGCAAGCTTACCGTGCATGGCCAATGTGCGGCGAGGGCGATTATCCTTGCAGCCCACATGTGCACCCCAAGCAAATGCCTGCCCGCGTGGCTGGTGGCGCTTGCCATCTTCAGCACAGTGCCGGCAGCGGCGCAGGAGCTTCAACAAGCTTCCGGCCGACCCCGCATCGGCCTGGTGCTCTCGGGTGGTGGGGCGCGCGGGGCTGCGCATGTGGGTGTGCTGCGCGTGCTGGAACAGATGCACATTCCCATCGATGCGATCGCCGGCACCAGCATGGGCGCGGTGGTGGGTGGCCTGTATGCCAGCGGACTGTCCGTCAGCCAGATCGAGGCCATCCTGGACAGCGTCGACTGGTCGGATGCCTTCAGTGACCGGCCGGCGCGGCAGGGCCTGAACTTCCGGCGCCGCAGTGAGGACCGCGATTTCCTGGTGCGACTTCCGCTGGGTTTTCGCGACGGGCGTTTCCTGCTGCCCAGCGGCCTGATCCAGGGCCAGAAGCTCACGCAGCTGCTGCGCAAGGACACCTTGCCGGTGGCGGACATTGCCGATTTCGACCAGCTGCCGACGCCATTTCGCGCCGTGGCCACCGACCTGGAGACCGGCGAAGCCGTGGTCATGGGAGACGGCGACCTGGTCACGGCACTGCATGCGAGTCTGTCCGCACCGGGCGTGTTTGCCCCGGTGCAGCGCAACGGCCGCCTGCTGGTGGATGGTGGCGTTGCCAACAATCTGCCGATCGACGTGGCGCGCGCCATGGGTGTCGATCGGCTCATCGTCGTGGATGTCGGGTTGCAACTGTGGCAGCGCGACCGGCTGGGTTCCATCACGGATGTTGCCGGGCAGATGCTCACGATCATGGTGCGCCGTCAGGTCGACAAGCTGACTGAAACGCTGTCATCCGATGATGTGCTGGTGAGTCTGGCCATGCCTGAAGTCTCCTCCTATTCGTTCACCGATCTGCCCAGCGTGGTGCAGAAGGGTGCGCAGGCGGCAGAAGCCGTGCGGGATCGCCTGGCCCCGCTTGCGGTATCGCCTGAGGACTATGCGCGCTACGTGGCGGCACGCCGGCGCGAGCCTTATGCGCCGCAGATTCGCGAGGTGCTCACCCAGCCCGGGTCCGAAGGTCATGCCTGGGCGACCGGTGAGCTGTTCGGCGATCTGGCCGGCACGACTTTCGATCCGCAGCGACTGGTCCCGCGCATCGATCGCGCGTACGGGCAGGGGCACCTGGAACTGCTCGACTACGAGCTGCATCCCGTTGCGGGCAGCAACCCACCGGCGGCCGACCTGGCATTCCAGCTGCGCCCTAACGCGTGGGGTCCCAACTATGTGCGCGTGGGCCTGCGGTTGCAGGATGACTTCGAAGGCAACACCACCTTCGATGCAGCCGGCCGCCTGGTGATCGCCGACATCAACCGCTATGGCGCCGAATGGGTCTGGGAAGGCCAGATCGGCGGCAATCCGCAGCTGGGGACGCAGATCTACCTGCCGTTCAACCTCGAACACCACTGGTTCATCGAGCCGGCAGTGCTGTGGCAGGTTCGTGATCTGCCGCAGTTCGCGGGGGATGATCTGGTCGGAGAACTGCGAGTGCGCACCATCCGCTACGGCGGTGCGCTGGGAACCGAAATCGGCAACAGCAGCGAGATCCGCGTTGGCGCCGAACGCGAGCTGGGTCGCTACTGGCAGCGATTCGGCGATGCTGATGTCCCACCACTGCATTTCCAGCACAACGAGATCTATGCCCGTTACAGCCTCGATACCCTCGACAGCGCGGCCTTTCCGCAGCGTGGTACCTCGGCCGAGCTGGAATGGCGCACCCAGGTGGCCAACCGGCGCATCGAGCGGGTATCCGATGCGGTCAGCTTCGATTACCGCGTGGCCCATTCGTGGGGCAGGAACACCGCCGTGGTCTGGGCTTCCGGCGGAGCGCTGCTCAATCCCGGGTACGTGGACGAGCGCAGCTGGTATTCACTGGGCGGATTCCTGAATCTGTCCGGTCTGCCTGCAGAGCGACTGACCGGGCCGAATTTCGGCATCGCGCGGCTGATCTACTACCGCAGGATAGGCAATGGTGGCGAGGGCTTCCTCAATGTGCCGCTGTTTGCAGGGGTTTCAGCCGAAGCCGGCAATGTGTGGGCGCGGCGCGGCGACATGAGCCTGTCGTCGGCCCGCAAGGATGCCAGCGTGTTCTTCGGCATGGATACCTTTCTGGGGCCGGCGTGGCTTGCGGCCGGGATCGACAGCCACGGCCGGCACTCCTTCTTTCTATCGCTGGGACGAGGCTTCTAGAAGTGCTGGTCAGGCCAGCCCGCGGCTGGCGGCCAGATTCTCGACCTTGGAGAACAGCAGCGTTGGCTGGTCGTGCGGTCGCGAGTAGTCATGGCGGCGGCTCATTTCAAGCAGCGCGGCATCACGTTCGGCTGCCGTGCGATACCAGTGCAGGCGGTGCCAGTCCGGCCCGAGCAGTTTGCGGAACGGGTCGTTCTCGCGCAGGCTGACGCGGATTCCGTACGGGGCTGGTTCTTCGCTCGCAGGGCGGCGCAGGTTATGGGCGGATTGCACGAGTGGCATGGCGGCGTATTCTAGCAGCCGCCTTCAAAGGTTTCCCCGGGGGAGTCATGTCGACACGAATGCATTTCAGGGCTGGCCGGTCAGCCATGACGCTGGCCGTCCTGCTGCTGGGGGCCGCCGCGCCATCGGCATTCGCGGAATCGGCCTTTGATGGCATGTCGGCTTCACCGATATGGGGCAACTTCCAGTGGGGCCAGGCGTTCGTGCAACGTCACGGCGTTGCCCTGCAGGAACTCGATTCCTCCAGCCAGTACTGGCGGATCGAAGGCGGCATGCGTGTCAACAAGGAGTGGATGGTGGGCATTGGTACGCAGCATGTGCCGCTTTCCTTCTATAACCGGCTCACGCAGATCTACGGCACCGTGGTCTTCAATCCGGGTCGCGGCCCCTGGTTGTATGAAGCGGGTCTGGGCAAGGCCAAGTACCGGGCCGTCTATGACGGCGGTGGCGGTGCGCTCTATGAGCGGCATTCCGGCCTCGCCGTGAATGTCGGTGCCGGTCTTGACTGGACTCCCAAGATCGAGGACGTGCATTTCGGCGTGCGCGTCACCTACGAATATTCCGGCCTCGGCCGGGCGGACCTCAGCTCGGGTACGCTGAATCATTCGCGTGTGAGCGTCGGCTTCAGTGCCAGCTTCTACTGACCGGGCTTGAGTACCGCGGAGCAATTCAACGCCGATGCCACGCTGGCCGGGGGCTTCGCCGCATTGCTGGAGCCGGCCGCACCGCGCCCGCGAGCGCCCCGATGAATGTTCAAGTCCGCGTGGCCCTGCTGATCGTGCTGTTTGCGCTGGGGTTCATCGCGCGCCGCATGGGCTGGCTCAAGCCACCGCATGCCGGCTTCATGTTGCGCATGGTCATCACCGTCGGGCTGCCGGCCATGTTCATCGCCGATGTCAGCCGCATCCACCTGCGCGCGGACCTGCTCGCGCTGCCGGCCAGCAGTGTGCTCATCATGCTGGTGACCTGGGGCTTGTCACTGCTGCTCGGCCGGGCGCTGGCTGCGTCACGCACGGACCAGGGCACCATCACCATCGCGGGCATGTCGATCAACAACGGATTCCTCTTTCCGTTCGTGGTGGCCGTGTGGGGTCCGGTGGGCTTCGGCCAGCTGGCGCTGTTCGATCTGGGGCATGTGCTGGGCCAGAGCTTCCTGGTGTATGCCATTGCCGCAACCTATGGCGGGCATGCCGCAGGCTTCGGCGCGATCCTGCGGCGTGTGCTGGCCTTTCCGCCGTTGTGGGCACTCGTTCTCGCGCTGTTGCTGAATGTCTCCGGCGTGGAATTGCCTGACTGGCTGTCCACTCCACTGCGCACGGTGGGGCAGCTGATCCTGCTGCTGGTGATCGTGGCACTCGGCGTGCTGTTCGACGTGCAGCTGCTGCGCGACCGGCGTGTGCCCGCCATCATCCTGCTGCGCATGCTGGTCGGCTTGCTGCTGGGCTGGCTGTGCACTGTGGCGTTCGGACTCACCGGCCTGACGCGCTCGGTGGTGCTGCTGGGCGCCGCGGCACCGATCGGCTTCAACGCCGTGGTGCTGGCGCACGTGGAAAAGCTCAATCGCGATCTGGCCGCCAGTGCGGCCTCGATCTCGGTGGTGATCGGGCTGGTGTATGTGCCGCTGGCGCTGTGGCTGCTGCCACGCTGAAGCGGCTTCAGGAATCCCGCGGCTTCCTGCTGGACCCGGCGGCGGCGAGTTCAATCGCCGAGAGCCACTTGCGGATGCGGCGCGCGTCGGCAACGCGCGTGTACTTGCCGACGGAGTTCAGCAGCACGATGACCACGTCACGGCCGTCGACCAGGGCCTGCAGCACCAGGCATCTGCCGGCTGCGGCAATGTGCCCGGTCTTCTGCACGGATACCCGCCAGTCCGGATCCCTGACCAGCGGATCCGTGTTGTGGAACTCGACCATCTGCCGGCCGATGCGCACGGACCATGAAGGCGTGGTGGAGAACTCGCGGATCAGCTCGTTCTGGTTTGCCGCCACAACCAGCCGGGCCAGGTCATTGGGGCTGGCGACATTGCGCGATGACAGGCCGGTGGCGTCCTCGAAGTGCGCCTGTGTCATTCCCAGCTGCCGCGCCCGGACGTTCATCGCCGCAAGGCATGCGCTCTCGCCGCCCCGGTAGGCACGGCACAGGGCCTGGGCCGCACGGTTCTCGGAAGACATCAATGCCAGTCGCAATAATTCCTGCCGCGTGAGCCTGGTGCCCACGGCCAGCCGCGAGGCCTCGCCGCCGGTGCGGCTGCGGTCGGCGGCGGTGATTTCGATCGGCTCGTCCAGCGATTGACCACCGTCGAGTACCACCAGCGCGGTCATCAGCTTGGTGATCGACGCAATGGGCGCGGCCCGGGACTCATGACGCGCAAACATCACCGAGTCGGTGGTCTGGTCGAGCACCAGTACCGCCTCGGACCGCACGTCGGGAGACTTCTGGACCGGTGCAGCGGCCCGCGCGGCGCTGATGCTTGTGGCAGCTCCCAGCAGCCAGGCCAGCAGGGTGGGCAGGTGGCGGAGCGGTTTCACGCGGATCACGGGCTCACTGGCAGGGCAGGTGCGGCAGATACTAGCCGCCGCACGCGCGATATGTCGTGAATCCCTGCGCAATT
The DNA here is from genome assembly GCA_964456255.1 of uncultured Steroidobacteraceae bacterium. Classification (GTDB taxonomy): domain Bacteria; phylum Pseudomonadota; class Gammaproteobacteria; order Steroidobacterales; family Steroidobacteraceae; genus ZC4RG30. The sequence continues at coordinate 7,651 of CAYWDZ010000030.1, forward strand.
CTGTTTGCCATCAGCGCGGCGGCTCGGCGCCTGGCGCCGGATCTTCCATCGGAAAGGTCTGCACCTGGCCGCTGGCGGGAGCCGGGGCGGGGTGTGGGCCAGCTTCCACCGGGCTCGGCGCCACCGTGGCGGTGCTGGTCGTCCCGGCGGTTTCACCCGTACTCAGTGCGAGCGCGGACAGGAAGCGGCGCGTGTTCTCCGAGTCGGGTGCAGCGGCTGCGCCACTGATGATCTCGGACGCGAGCACATCCTTGCGGCCGTAGAAGGCACGATTGCTCTTTTCATTGATGGACAGCGAGGTTCCGTCGAGCGCCACACCGGCGAACAGCCCGCGGGCCCGCGAATAGCCAAACACCTCGGCATTTGCGCCGGTGGCTGCCTCTGCGTTCCGGCCCACCGGACCGGCCGCAACCGAAGCGCCTACGCCCAGTGTGAGTTTGCCGTCGGCAATGCCATCGATGCCGCTCCTGGTGGTGAACACCAGCACGACGTCGACCTCCTGCGCGCCGAACTGCAGACCAATGCTGGCGCCGGTGAGATTGATGAACACCGGATTGCTGAAGCGGCCGCGGCTGTCGCGCACTGTCAGCACGCCGCTGCCGCGTCGTCCGCCGAGCACCAGTGCGGCCTTGGTGACGGATGGAATGACGGCAACGCCGTAGGCGCGCTGCAGCAGGCGTTCGGGAATCGACTGATCGCGCTGCTCGCGCAGCTGGTCCAGTACCTGGGCGGCGACCAGCAACCTGGCTTCTTCACTCGACGGGGCGGTGGTTGCGCCCTGGGTGGCGAGGCTGGCCATGGCCAGCAGTGCGCAGCAGCTCATGCGAAGGATGCGGTTCATGGGCGCGTGTTTCTCCGTGACTGCGGTCAAGCTATGGCGGTGAAGCTTACTCCACGCCTCCTGGCTGGGGTATCGTTTGTGCATGAAGAAACCGCATGCTGTTTCCATCTGGCGACAGGCCGTTGTGCTGATCCTGTTCGCGGGCACGGCGCTGCACACCACCATCGTTCACGCTGAATGGTTGTCGCGCGAAGAAGCCATCATGGGCACGCGTTGTGCGGTGGAGCTGTGGTCGGAGGATCGCGCCGCGGGCGAAGCGGCCATCGAGGCCGTGCTCGCCGAAATGAGGCGCATCGATGCCGCGATGAGCACCTACAAGCCCGACTCGGAGGTCTCGCGCGTGAACACCAGCGCGGGCCGGGGTCCGGTGCCGATCTCGACGGAGCTGTTTTCCCTGATCGAAACCGCCAACCAGTACTCCAGGCTTTCGCGCGGTGTCTTCGACATCACCTATGCGAGTGTTGGCTACCTCTACGACTATCGTGCGCATGTGCGCCCCGACGATGCGGCCATCAGCGAGGCCCTGCCCAGCATCGACTACCGGCAGCTGCAGCTTGATCCGGTGAAGCACACCATTGCCTTCGGCAAACCCGGCATGCGCATTGATCTGGGCGGCATCGGCAAGGGCTATGCCGTGGATCGGGGAGTCGAAATCCTGAAGAAGCGCGGCGTCGCACACGCACTGGTCAATGCCGGTGGCGACACGCGCGTGATCGGGGACCGCCTGGGCAAGCCCTGGGTGATCGGCATTCGCCACCCTGACAAGAAGGACGAGGTGGTGCTGCGCATTCCGCTGGAAGACGCGGCCTTCTCGACATCCGGGGATTACGAGCGCTACTTCGACGAGGGTGGTGTGCGCTACGACCACATCATCGATCCGAAGACCGGACGTTCCCCGCATGGCGTGCGCAGCGTGACGGTCATCGCTTCGACGGCAACGCGCACCGACGGGCTGACCAAGTCCGTGTTCATCATGGGTGCGAAGGACGGCATCGAATTCATCAATGGCCTGACTGATGCGGACGCCATCGTGATCGATGACAAAGGCAGGGTCAGCTATTCAAAGGGTCTGCAGCCGCCGTGAGATCTGCCGCGGGCGCCGTTGCCGGCAGCGCGAATTCGAAACATGCGCCCACATCGGGTACGGCCCGCACCCAGATTCGCCCGCCATGGCGTTCGACGATGCGCCGCGCGATGGCCAGGCCCACTCCAGTGCCAGGGAATTCCCTCGAGTTGTGCAGGCGCATGAAGACGCCGAAGAGCCGATCCGCATACTCCATGTCGAATCCGGTGCCGTTGTCCTCGACCGCGTAGATGGTCTCGCCGCCTTCGGTACGCCCGCTGACCTTGATGCGGGGCTGGTCGCGCCTGGCGCTGTACTTGAAGGCATTGCCGAGCAGGTTGGCCCACACATGGCGGATCACGGCCGGATCGGCCGCCGCAGTCGGCAGGGTGCCGACCTCGACCACCGCCCTGGGGTGCGGAAAGCGTGCGCGGGCTTCATGGATGGCTGTCTTCACGATCGGCGTCATGTCGAGCTGGATGAGGGTCAGCGGGTGGCGCGTGGCGCGCGAGAATTCCAGCAGGCCCACGACCATCTCATCCATGCTGCGGCACCCGTCGCCGATCACCTGCAGCATCTGCCGGCCCTGGCCATCGAGCTTGTCGCTGTAGTCGCGCTCCAGGCGTGCGGCGAAATCCTTGACGAACAGCAGCGGCGCCCGCAGGTCGTGGGAGATGGTGTAGGTGAAGGATTCCAGGTCCTGGTAGGCGGCAGCCAGTTCCTCCGCGCGCTGCTGCTCCATCTTCTGCAGCGCGGCGTTCTCGCGCCGCAATCGCAGCAGGTCCTGCGCCCTGAGCAGCACCGGCCGCACGACATTGAGCCGGAAGGGCTTCAGGATGTAGTCGAGCGCACCATTGCGCATGGCCAGCACGGCGGTGTCGATGGTGCCGTGGCCGGTCATCACGATGGCGCCGACTTCCGGGTCGATCCTGCGCACGGCTTCAATCAATGCGATGCCATCCATTTCGGGCATCGTCAGGTCCGTGAGCAGCAGATCGAACGCCCCAGGTCGCAGAGCTGCCAGAGCCTGCTGCGGCGAATCGAACCCCTGGGTGGTGTAGCCCTCCAGCCCAAGCGTTTCGCACAGCGCACGCAATTGCGGGGAATCGTCATCGACGATCAGCAGGCGCGCAGTCATTGCGTCAGTTCCATAATGGCGCTGCAAAAGTATCACAGCCCGTCGCCGCTGGACTCGGCGAGCCGGTTCCCTCTACATTGCCCTGCACGGCGCGCGCAGTACCGCGTAACGCGCGATTCAACGGGTTTGAGGGAAACATGAAGACACGCATCTTGATTGCCGCCTCGGCACTTCTCGGCATGGCAGGGGCTCCGTCGTTCGGTGCCGATGCCAATGCCGGTCGCACCTTGTTTCGCGCGCAATGCGCGCTGTGCCACAGCGCCGAAGCCGGTGACAACGGCGGCGCGCAGGGCCCGAACCTGGAAGGCATTCTGGGTCGCAAGGCAGCCCAGACCGGGTTCGGCTACAGCGCTGCGCTGAAGGCTTCCGGGCTCACCTGGAACGAGGCCACACTGGATCGCTTCCTGGCCGCGCCCACCACGGTCGTGCCCGGCTCCTCGATGGTGATACCGGTGCCCACGGCTGCCGATCGGGAGAATCTCATCGCCTACTTCAGTGCCGCGCGCGATGGTGCCCTGCGTGCCGGTGGACCGCCCGGCGGCGCACGCCGGGGCGGGGGCGGTGGCTTTGGCGGCCCACCGCGAGCGCCCGTGTCCCAGGAAAATGCCGAGTGGAAGAAGGATGCACCGGGAGTCGTGCATCGCGTCGATGTAACGCAGCTGCCTGCACCGGGCGCCACGCCGTCGGCTACGAATTTTCCCACGGTGGTGGACAAGCCGGCCGGCGCCACGCTGTCGCTGCCGCCGGGCTTCAAGGCCGAGGTGTATCTGACCGGGCTCACCGGCCCGCGCGCGATGTACGTCGCGCCCAACGGCGATGTGTTCCTGTCGGAGACGCAGTCCGGGCGCGTGCGTGTGCTCAGGCCGTCGGCCGATGGCAAGAGCGCCACGAGCACGACCTTTGCGCAGGGCCTGTCGCAGCCCTATGGCATCGCGCTGCAGCCGGCGGGTGCGAACCCGCGCTGGGTCTATGTCGCCGAAGTCAATCGCGTGGTGCGCTATCCCTACAAGGTGGGCGACACCGTGGCCAGCGCCGTGCCCGAAGTGGTGATTCCGGAGCTGGCGCCGCGCGGCACCGGTGGCCACTACACGCGCGACATCGTGTTCGCACCGGATGGCAAGCGCTTCTGGGTGTCCGTCGGGTCGGCATCGAACGTGGCCGAGGACATCGAGAAGAAATCGCCGGCCGACGTGCGCGCGTGGGAATCCGCACATGGTCTCGGCGCGCCGTGGGGCGCCGAAGAGAACCGCGCCATGGTGCGCGTATTCGAAGTGGGCGGTGACCCGAAGGGCAGGACCTGGGCCAGTGGCATCCGCAACTGTGTGGGCATGACGCTGCAGCCGGCGACCGGGCAGATCTGGTGCGCGGTCAACGAGCGCGACATGCTGGGCGATGACCTGGTGCCGGACTACGCGACATCCGTGAAAGAGGGTGCCTCGTATGGCTGGCCCTGGTACTACATGGGCAACCATGAGGATCCGCGGCTGAAGGATCATCGTCCGGATCTGACCGGCAAGGTCACCGTGCCCGATGTGCTCTTCCAGGCGCATTCGGCTGCAACGAACATCCTGTTCTACACCGCATCGAACGGCGCCTCGGCGTTTCCGAAGGAATACGAGGGCGATGCCTTCGCGGTGCTGCATGGCTCGTGGAACCGCGCCTTCCGCACCGGCCACAAGATCGTGCGGCTGCCGATGAAGAACGGCAAACCCACCGGCGAGTACGTCGACTTCATGACCGGCTTCATCACCGAGGATGGCGGTGCGTGGGGCCGGCCGGTGGGCATCACCGAGATGAAGGATGGGTCGCTGCTGCTCACCGATGACGGTGCGAACCTGATCTACCGCATCTCCTACTCGAAGCCCTGAGGCTTCAAGGTGCGGTGAAGCCGTACCTGGCAAAGATGGCCTGCGCCTGGCTGCTGCGCAGGAACCGGACGAAGCCGGCAGCATCCTCTCCGCCGCGGCTGGTGACCGCGGCGGGGTAGGTGATCGGATCGTGCGTTGCGGCGGGGAAGGTATCCACGACGCGAACCCTGCTGTTACCCCTCGCATCGGTGGCGTACACGATGCCCAGTGGTGTCTCGCCCAGCGACACGAAGTTCAGCGCCGAGCGCACGCTTTCCGCCGGCACGATGCGGCGGGCGACGCTTTCCCAGACGCCCAGCGACATCAACGCCGCCTTCGCATACTTGCCGACGGGCACGCTGTCCGGGTCACCGGTGGCGATACGTCCGCGCTTGCCCAGCGCGGCTGCCAGCGCAAAGCGTGGCGCAATCTTCAGTTGCAGCCTGCTGTCGGCGGGCGCGACCAGCACCAGCGCATTGCCGACTACGTCGGTGCGGGTGTCGGTGCGTACCAGCCCGCGCGCTGCCAGGTAGTCCATCCATTCCTCATCGGCCGGGAAGAACACATCGGCCGGCGCGCCGGATTCGATCTGCCGTGCCAGCGCCGAGCTGGCGGCAAACGAAAAGCGCACGGGTACAGCAGCGGTCCTGGCATAGGCCTGGCCAACTTCCTCCAGCACATCGGTCAGGGAAGCCGCGGCAAAGACCGTGATGGGGCGATCGGCGCCCCGCGCCGCAAGGCCCGCGAGGGACAGCAACAGGCCACACAGCAGAGCGCTCTTCTTCATCATGGTTTCCGTTATGCTCGCACGCATATAGCCCATGACCAAGCCGCACGCACACATCCGCCTGGATTTCACCGGCACCTGCTCCATCGGCCCCGGCAAGATCGGCCTGCTGGAAGGCATCGCACGCAGCGGGTCACTCTCAGCCGCGGCGCGTGCCCTCGGCATGAGTTACCGCCGTGCCTGGCTGCTGTTGCACAACACCAATGAAGGCTTTCGGGAGCCGGTAGTCGAGCTCTCGGTCGGGGGCAGGGACGGCGGCGGCACGCAGCTGACCGAGTTCGGCCGCCAGCTGGTGGCCGACTACCGCGCGTTCGAGGCTGCGGTGGATGCGCTGGCGGCCGATGCGTTCGCGAACCTGCACACCAGTGGCCGGAGCGCCCCGGAACCGGAGAGCCGTCGCCCCGTGGCGCGCACGCTGCCGCGGCGGCCGAAGACCCGGGTGCGCTAGAACCAGAACGAAACGTAGAACTGCAGGATGTTCGCCTGCAGCGAATACAGCGGTTCGGTCCCGGGCTCGACGGTTCCCGGCGGATAGTTCCTGAGGTCACGGAAGTACTTGTAGTCGATCATCATGTGATCGAGGCGCAGGTTGGCCGTGCCGCGCGTGAGCCAGGATGCCCACGTCACCGGGAACTCATACGCGACACCCAGGCCCACCGTGTTGGTGCGCAGTGCCGAGGTCTCCTTGTCGCGCGCCATGAAGTTCTGCGCATCGATGGCCGGGAACAGGTCGCTGAAGAAATTCGCGCTGTTCTGCGTGTAGAACCGGTACGAGCCGCTGAATGTCCAGCGCTGCTTCCAGGGCTGCGTGTATTCGATTCCCGCGGTATGCGCGTTGATGCCCCAGGTGTCGTTGTAGAAGCGGTAATGGCCCTCGAGTGCCGCGCGCCACGGCAGGTAGTACTTGAGCATCAGCGCGGCCGCATTGCTGGTGCGCGTATTCGGAAAGGTTTCCGGTGCCCGGCCGTAGGTGCTCGCGCCGGGCCCGGGCAGGTAGCGCATGAAGCGGTAGGGATTCTGCAGATAACCCTGTGAGCTGATGGTCTCCCAGTTCAGCGAGGCGAGCAGGTTGCGGGTCAGTACCTGCGTCAGGCCCACGCGGTAGTCGTGCCGGTCCACGGGCTGGCTGAAGGCCGGATCCAGCATCTTGCCGCCACTGCCGTCGCTGATGGTCTTGCGCACGGTGTCTTTGCCGCGGGAATAGCCGAAGCTCAGGGTGGTCAGGTCGCCGAACATGTCCTGGCTCACGCCCAGTGACCAGGTGCTGGACTTGTAATCGTTTTCGGCCGAGGTCATGTAGCTGGCGGACCAGGTGGATTTGCCGCGCAGGTAGTCCACCGCCAGGCTCTTCTGCTCGCGGCGTTCCTTGTAAGGGCTTGCACCGGTGACCACCACGTCCACCGAAGCACTGCTGATGGCATCCACGTAGTAGTTGCCGGTGACCGAGATGGATTCACCGATCTTCTTGCGCACCAGCACCGATGGGCCCTGCACGGTCAGCCCGCCGCCCTGGTAGCGGTGAAAGAGCACGTCGGCGCGGTCTTCCGGCAGTACGCCACCCTGTGCCGCCGCCGCGAGCAGCAGCACGGCAAGCCAAGGCAGCCGCGCAGGACGCAGCATCACGAACAGCCGCAGCCGCCGCCGGCGCCGCCGGTCGCGCCACTGGCGCCTTCACGCACCTCGAACACGTGGTCGATGTACGAGGAGGAGACCGGGTCCGGGTCAATGGACATGATCGGATCGGCCAGGTGCTCGCGCTCGTACGGCTTCACCCATGGCTCGATGGATGAGCAGCCCTGCAGCAGCGCGAGGGCGGCGGCCGCGAGCAGCAATGACCGGTGCAGTTTCGTAAGCGCTCCTACTCGCGCACCAGCGCGCGAATCTGGTCGAGGTATTCGTTCTCGTCGCCCGGCTTGTAGCCGCGATGCAGCCAGCGCAGGTTGCCCTTGCGGTCCACGATCACGGTGCTCGGCATGCCGGCGACCTTGTAGAGCTTACTGACCTCGCTCTTCGTGTCGAACAGTATCGGAAAGGTGACAGGTGTGTCCTTCAGCCAGTTGACCGCCAGCTGCGAGTCGGGCTCCACATTGACGCCGACCATGGTGAAGCCCATCGGCTTGTACTTGCCGTAGAGCTTTTCAAGGATGGGCATTTCCTGCCGGCAGGGGCCGCACCAGCTGGCCCAGAAATTGATCATCACGACCTGGCCCTTGAACTGCTCGAGGCTCACCGGCTTGCCCGCCATGCTGGTCAGCATGAACGCGGGCGCCGGGCCGCTGGGCGCAACGGCCAGTGCCGGTGCAGCGATCAGCGCCGCCACCAGCAGCGCACGCAGTGTCTTGGGCCGCAACAGGTTGTTGGTCTTCATGTCAGCTCCAGGCCTCTTCCTAGAAGAAGAATGTCAGTCCGATACTCGCGCCGAGGTTGTTCACCAGCTTCTCCGATCCGAGCAGGTCCGACCTGAACACCCGGTCCTGCACGTCGATGTGAATCGCCATCCAGTCAGTGGGCAGCAACCGGTAACCTGCGCCGAAGTTCAACGAGAAGCGCTGATCGCCGGCAAACTTGGTGCTGCCGATCCCGCCAATCAGGTACAGCGCACTGTTCATCGCCAGGTTCCTGCCGATGTACACCTCTCCCGGCAGCAGGTTGTAACCCAGCGACAGGCTGTAGTACGTGAAACGCCTCTCAGAGGGCGTAAGCAGCTGCACATTGCCGCCCAGGACCTCGTAGCTGGTCTTGCCGGCCTTGGAGCGCCCGAAACTGCCCTGGAAGAAGAAGTCTTCCGTGACGTGGTAGGCAGCCGTCAGGCCCCAGGCGGAATTGGAGCCAAAGTCCTCGATGGACAGCACGCCGTAATTTCCTCCCAGCTCGATGTTGTCGACATCGATTTTCGCCACCTTGATCTTGCGGCGTTCGACCTCGGGCTCGATGACCCGCGGCGGAGTGCTGTCGGGTTCCTCCTCGGCCGCAGTGGCGGCCGCCTGCTCATCGGACCCCGATGAGCGCATCGATGCGCAGCCGGCCAGCAGCGCCACGGCAAGGCTCAGAAGAAGAAGGCGAGCTCGAGTTTCCATTCGTTGATCTCCTCGTTCGAGTCGCGGCTGGTGAACACCAGGTGGTGGCGGAATTCGCCGCGCAGGAAGAATCGTCGCGTCACGTACAGGCGCAAACCGGCGCCCGCATAGGCCGTCTGGTCACGGCGGTCGGGCACATTGACGGTGGTGGCCTTGGGCTGGATCCAGATCACGCCCGTGCCCAGCGTCAGCAGCGGCGAAATCGGCCAGTCGGGCCGGTACACATGCGCGAGGCCCAGCTCGGCCGCATAGCCATTGCTGGCATTGCCGAGGAACTGCGTGCCGGTCAGTTCCGCCGACAGCTGCTCGTTGAAGGAATACGACAGGCGGCTGGCGATCAGCGTTGCGCCGCCGTAATCACCGGCAGCAAAGCCCAGTTCCCAGTCGTGTGCGGTGAAGCCGGCGCGATTGCCCAGGTTGAAATCAAAGGCGCTGCCATCGGCGAGCAGCATCTTGCGCATGGCATCCTGAGATGCCCATCCCTCGATGCCGCGGCGAGTGCGCACGCGGAACCATTCCGTCCGGCGATACAGCACGTCGACGGAATCCCCGCGGGGCACGACCTGCGTGACCGCATAGCCGCGCCCGGGGCCCTCATGCAGTTCCAGGTACGGCTCGGCGACGAACAGCTGCTGCAGCTTGTCCGCACTGTCAGCCGCGTGCGCAGCGCTGCCGCAGGCCACGGCCAGCAGCAGGACGAACGCGCGCACTGCGCTAGTTATTGAGGGGAACGCCGGGGTCAAACTGGTTGTTGTAGTACTGCGCACCAATGTCGACCCATTCGGAAACCAGGCGCAACTCGCCGGGAGTCATGAAGCCCGTATGATCAACCGTCTGGGTTGCGGGAGCAAATGCCGCGAATCGGCCAAAGAACGCCGTTGAGCCGCGTGCCGACAGCGGCGTGATGCGCCGGCCTTCGGGCACCTGCTGCGGAATGAGGATCGGATTGCCCATGGCATCCACCTGGCCGCTGTCCACCAGGATGGTCACGAACTGCAACGTGCCGTTCACGTCCAGCACCTGCTGGTTGCCGCCGTTCACCAGTTCCGTGTAGGCGTCCTTGTGCTGCGTGGTTGCATCGCGCGGGCCGTCCGCGAGATCCAGCTGCCCGGCCGGCAACTGGGCATTGCCCATGGCGTTCGTCTGCGAATGACAGTTGGTGCAGGTGTGGTCGGCCACGACGACGAGATTGCCCATGCCATCGTCGGCCATGTCCTGCCGCGGCGCCGACCACAGCGGCTGGATGTGCTGCTCGTAGTTGATCACGATGCGGCACCTGCCATTCCACGCCAGCTGGCAGCCGGCGCTGGTGGGGGCGGGTGTCGACAGGCCGTTGCCAGCGCCGTAGCCGCCGCCGCCATAACTCAGATCGACCGTGAACACCGGCGTCGGGTTGGTCCACACGTCCATCTCGCGCAGATTCACGCGCGGCAGTTCCGAGCAGGTGGTGCTCCCGCCCGTGCACGAGGCGCGCGCACGCGCCAGAGCCATCGTGTCGCCGGTCAGTGTGGTGCCATTGACGGCGGGCAGGGTGTTGGGAAAGGGCAGGCCGGCATCGGTGCCCGCCCACGCGGAAACGCTGGTGCCGTCGCGCCCGTGCGAGGCTTCCAGGGCACCGCCGCCCGGCGCCTCGTGACAGCCATTGCAATGGCGCTCTTCGCCGGGGCGCAGCTGCAACCACGAGGTGTGCCGGCCGAATTGCGGCAGGCGGCGTCCGTTCTGGTCGAGGATGGAAATCGTGAACGGCACGTTTGCCGGTACGCGAATGCTGACCGAACCATCGGGTTCGATGGGCGCGTAAGCGAGGATCACCCGCATGAAGCCGACGCCGCTGCCGACTGCTGCGCCGAAGTCGATGTCCGGCAGGCTCATGTCGAGGTCCCGGTCGTAACGCGACACGGCTTCCTCGATGCGGATGAAGCGCGCCGGGCGATCATCGGCCGTGCACAGCGTCGGATCCGCGAGCATGCCGATGGTGCGGCCGAGCAGTGGACAGCTGGCGCTGCCGTTCCCGAATGCCGTGTGCGCCACGCTGCCATCGAAGTCGTAGACGCTGCGGATGCTGAGAACCCCCACGCCCTGGTCCGCGAGCAGCGGGTTGATGATGTCGGTGCGCTTGATCCACAGCGGCGCGCGCGCCTGCAATGCCACCAGGTCGGAGATCATCACGCCTTCGGCCGGCACGAACAGGGGTTTGAATGTGTTGTCGGCCGCGCTGAACATGAAGGCGCTGTACAGCGGCGGCGCGGTCTGGAAGTTCGGATCGGCCAGGCGTGCACTGGTGCAGGGCACCGGCACCGGGCTTGCCGCCGTGGTGTCCAGCAGCCGGCACAGCGACCAGCTCACCAGCATGCGGCCACTGCCATCCCACAGCGGCCAGGCCGAGCGGAAGCGCCCGCCGGGGGAGGGGCCATCCACAATGGTGACCTGGTTGGGTGTTCCGCGGGATTGCGCCGGGCCGGTGAGGCCGAGGCTGGCGGCCAGCGGCTGCGTATCCTCGACATAGTCGCGCGTGTCGATCATCACCAGGTCGCCGCCGAGGTCGGTGTCCTGGTCGAAGGGGCGCGCCATGGCCAGGATGCGGCCGTCCTGCATCTCGCGCGGATGAGTGAACTGGAAGTCCTGGCCGTAGACGTCCTGGCCATTCACGAACAGGCGATGACTGCGCGCGCCGTAGAGCAGCTGCAGCCCCGAACCGTCGGCATTCATCGCATACAGGCTCATGCCGCCACCGGAATTGTCCCAGCGGCTGAAGACGATGCGCCCCTGCTGCGCGATGTAGCTCGCACCCTGTGGATTGGCTGGCACCCCCGGAGCATCGGTGAGCGCCTCGGGCCACAGGTCGTGACCGATGTTGTAGCTGATCTGCTGGATGTTCTGGCGATCCGCGCTCAACACGTGCAGCAGGAACGCGCTTTCCCCCGCGCTCTGGAACTGCGCCTCATAGCCGGGCTTGCCCTCATCCAGCAACACCGCGCGGGAGCCGCGCTGGCGCGTGGAAGAGAACACGATGCTGCCGTCCGGCAGGTAGCTCGGCGCGACATCGTTGCCCGCTTCGGGGAACAGCGTGGTGTCGATGACCGGTGCAGGGTTGGTGGCCGAGACGGCCATCGTGGCGTCGAATTCCCACAGCGTCCAGAACGGCGGGTCGCGCTCGTCCGCATTCATGTCGATGGGGCCGCGCATCGCGAAGATCAGGCGCGTGCCGTCCGGCGAAACGTTCACGTCCTTGATGTCGTACACGCCAGCGGTGGTGATGCCGCCGGTGATGTCCACCTCTGTCGCCGAGGGGCTGGAGCTGGAGCGCAGGAACAGATCCGCGTCGGGCACCGCGAGGCGTGTGCGGCCGGGATTGTTCAGGTCGTCCAGGTCCTGCAGGGTCTGCGCATCGAAATAGTGCTTTACATAGGCGATGGGAAAATTCACCGTGCCGGGGTCCACTCCCTGGCCACTGCCGATGTCGATCTTCGCGCCGCTGCTGCAGCCAGCCAGCAATGCCAGCTGGCCCGCGAGCACGGCTATGTACGCGGCCCTGTATTTCTTCACCTTCACACGTCCTTGAGCCCGCGCTGCGGGCCATCAGTTGAAGTATTCGCAGCAGGCGCGGCGGGGCTGTGACGCGGCTCCCATTCCGCGATGAAGATCATATGCGCCCGGCACTCCGTGCTTACCCTGTCTGTGCATGGCGACGTCTGTCGATTGAGACATTCAGCTTCCCCAGGATCCGTCGATATATTGCCGCCACGGAAGCGAAAGGCCGCGCCATGCAGGGCGGCGCATTTTCAAGGACAGGTCTCAATGATGCGAACGAACCGAGTCACTGCTCTGGCTGCAGCCGCGATGAGCGCCGTGCTCGCCTTTGCCGGCGCGGGCCTGTCGCACGCCGGTGCGCGTGAACAGGCCAAGCGGATTCACGACCGAATCGCCGGTGTGCCGCCAAGCGCCGCGGTGCTGGACCAGATGGAAACGCTGGTGGCGGCCAATGACGCCGCCGGTGCCGCACGCATCGCCATGCAGGCGCCCAGCTTCTATACGACCACCCTGAAGAACTGGGTCACACCGTGGACCAACCGCGAGCAGAGCGTGTTCGCGCCGCTCAACGACTACACCGCCACCGTGATCGGCATCATCCGTGACGACGTGGACTACCGCGAGGTGCTGAGCGGCGACATCCTGTACGTGGGCGGCAATGGATTTCCGTCGTACTCGCCGGCCAACAACACGCTGTACCAGCAGCTCGAAGACCAGGACGCCGACCTGTCGAAGAACACGGTGCTGGTGCGTGACACGCAGTCGGCGCACACCGGCCTGCCGTCCTCGGCCACGGCCGGCATCATGACC
>CAYWDZ010000031.1:0-20437 GCA_964456255.1 uncultured Steroidobacteraceae bacterium
CAATGCCGGCTATGTGCTGCTGCGGCTGCCGCTGGAAGTGGCGGAGCTGTTCCGCCAATGGCTCCAGACCCACCTGCCGGATCGCGCCGCGCATGTGATGTCACTGATGCGCGAAACCCGTGGTGGCAGCGAATCCAGCAGTGCATTCGGGCAGCGCATGCGGGGGCATGGGGCATGGGCGCAGCTGCTGCGCGATCGCTTCCGGCTGGCCTGCCGCAAGCACGGGCTCGACACGGGCTACGTCGCGCCGCTCGATACCACTTCATTCCGGCCGCCTGCGCGTTCCGGGCAGATGGGGCTCGAATTCTGAAGGGTGACGCGGGTCACACTTGGGGTTGCCAGGCGCCATATTGTGGTGGCGGTCACGAGGCGGGATTGCTGCTCCTGCGAAGATAAGTTGCCTGCTTGCCCACAGAGATCCCCATGGCCAATCGGCAGGCCATATTCTCGATGCCGATTCAGTCAACCAGAAAGATCAAGGATCGCGGCATCGGGCCAGCCGCCTGGCCGCTGTGCACGATCGCCCTGCTGATGTTGACCGTCAGCGCGGCGAGCGTGCTGGTCGTCTCCTGGACCCGCGCCTATGCCGGTGGTCTTGCGGTGTGGGTCGCTGCCGAAGGCCGCGCGGCCTACGCACTGGATGAATACAGCGAGAGTGGCAGCGCCCGTGATCTGGCGCGATTCCAGCGCGAACTGGCGGTGCCGCTGGCGCTGAGCAAGGCCCGCGTGGCGCTGCTGGCTGAACATCCGGATCTGGAGCAGGCACGCCGCAGCTTTCTGGAAGGCGACATGCCCGCGGAGGATGTGCCGGGCCTGATCAACATGTTCCGGTTCTTCAGGAATTCGCCGCTGATGTCGTACGTCATGGATGCCTGGGTGCAGGCAGATGGATACGTGCTTGAGCTGCAGCGGATTGCCGGCGAATTGCAGCGCGAATACGCCAGCAGCCTGCCCAACGCCGCGCGCATCGCCGGACTCTCCAGCCAGGTCGATGAAGTCCAGGCGCGCATCGGCCCGCTGGCGAGTGACTTCGGTGTCACGGTCGGCAAGGCCTCGCGCAAGATCGTGTTGCTGCTGCTGATCGTGCTGCCATTCATCGCCGCGGGCATGGTGGCCACCGGCATAGCGGTCATCCGCATGCTCGGCAACCGCGCCAAGCGCGATGCGCTCGAGCTGGGCGCGCTGACCGAGCGGCTCGAGCACCAGGCCACGCACGATCTGCTGACCGGCCTGGTCAACCGGCGGGGTTTCGAAGCGCTGCTGGCCGCGGCCATCGAGGCGCAGCAGAGCTTTGGCCGAACCGCCACGTTGCTGTACTTCGACCTCGACCAGATCAAGGTGGTCAACGACAGCTGCGGCCATGCCGCCGGGGATGAGCTGATCCGCCAGGTGGCCTGGCGCGTGCAGCGGATGGCCGGCGACGGCTGCACCATGGGGCGCCTGGGCGGCGACGAGTTCGCGCTGCTGCTGCCCGGCATGAGCGGCGATGCGGCGCTGGAGTTCGCCGAACAGATGCGCGAGCAGCTCGCCGAACAGCGCTTCTACTGGAACGGCAAGACATTCGCGGTCAGCGCCAGCATCGGCGTGCTCGCCCTGGATCGTAATGTGCCCTCGGTGGCCGAGGCCCTGAGCATTGCCGACCAGGCCTGCTACACGGCCAAGGACAACGGGCGCAACCGCGTGCAGCTGTATTGCCCCGATGATCGCGAGCTGCAGCAGCGGCGCGGTGAATTGCACTGGGTCGAGCGGCTGCAGACCGCGCTCGACAGCGACGGCTTCGAACTGGTGGCGCAGGAGATCAGGCCCCTGGCGTACCGCGCGCGCGACCGCAAGGACAAGACCCCGCGCAAGCGGCGCTTCGAACTGCTGCTGCGCATGATTGGTCCCGATGGCCAGCTGGTGGCGCCGATGGCCTTCATCCCCGCCGCCGAACGTTACGGGCTGATGCCGCGCGTGGATCGCTGGGTGATCGCGCGCGCCTGCCGCGAGCTGGCATCGCTGCGCGAGGGAGGGCGGCCCCTGCCGACCTGCATGATCAACCTCTCCGGCGCATCGGCCAGCGATCCCGGGCTGGCCGACTACGTGGCGCAGTGCCTGCATCAGAACGGCCTGGACGGCGAGCACGTGGGATTCGAGCTCACCGAGACCACGGCGGTGGGCAACCTTGCGGCCTGCTCGACGCTGATGTCCCGCCTGCGCAAGCTGGGATGCCTGATCTCGCTGGACGACTTCGGCACCGGCATGTCCTCGTTCTCGTACCTGCGCAACCTGCCCATCGACCTGCTGAAGATCGACCGGGCCTTCATCAAGAACGTGGACACGGATCCGATCGATCATGCACTGGTGGAGACCATCCACCGCATCGGCGGCATCATGGGCGTGCGCACCGTGGCCGAAGGCGTGGAGAGCGAGGAAGTGCTCGGCGCCCTGGCGCTGATCGGCGTGGATTTTGCGCAGGGCATGCATGTGCGCCGGCCCGTTCCGCTGGTGCAGATTCACGAGGAAGTGGTGCGCACCGGCGATACCAGCAACATCCGCCGCGCGCAGCTGCGCGGCGCCCTGACTTCCTGAGGGATTTTCTAGAGTCGGGACATGTGGAGCTGGGTGGTGGCCTGGGCCAGCGCCCGCTCCGTGGCCTTGCGCTCGGAGATGTCCTGCACGATGGCCCAGCCGATCTCGCGACCGTAGGGATCGACATGGTGATTGCCGGAGATCAGCACCGGAAAGCGGCTGCCATCCCGGCGCCGGTATTCCTTCTCGTACGGGCCGAATGAACTCTCGCTCGCGTGCTTCTTCGCTTCCTCGCGCTCGGCTTCGTGCCACTCGGGCGGGGTGATGTCCCAGAAGGTCATGCGCAGCAGTTCCTCCCGGCTGTAGCCGGTGCACCGGACCATCGCGTTGTTCACCTTCAGGAAGCGGCCGCTGGCCGGTTCGATCTGGCAGATGCCGATGGGCGCCAGCTCGAACAACGAGCGGAAGTCGGCCTCGCTCTTCTGCAGGGCCAGTTCCGCCTGCTTGCGCGCGGTCACATCCATCTGCGTGCCGACGATGCGCAGCGGCTGGCCCCTGCCATCGCGCGCGTTCACCTTGCCGCGAACCTCGGCCCATACCCAGTGTCCGTCTGCGTGGCGCATGCGCACGTCCACCGAGAACATCGAGCCATCCTCCCGCAGCGCCTGGTCGATGGCATTGCGCGCCAGTGCCGCATCGTCCGGGTGCACCAGCAGCGGAAACAGGCGATCCGGGGTCAGCGGATTCAGTTCGTCCACCGTGCGGCCGAGCATGGCCGCCCAGTGCTCATCCACGGTGATGACGTAGCGGCTGGCGAACTCCGGGTCGACGACTGCCTCCCACGTGCCGGCCTTGGTGCCTTCGATGACGCTGGCCAGGTGTTGCTGGCCCTGGCGCAGGACCTCTGCATTGCGCATGGCCTCGAATTCCGCCGTGAGGCCCTTGCGGCGAATGCGGTAGTAGGCCAGCGCCAGCAGCAGGATGAGCAGCGCCGCAGGCAGCAACCCGAGGAAGCCGAGGAAGCGTGTCCGCTGCAGCTGTCCAAGGAAGCGGCTGCTGTCCACGTCCACGCCCACGATGCCGTACTGTTCACCGTCGCTGTCCACCAGCGGCGCCATGCCGGTCATCCAGCTGCCCCACTTGTCCACGGTGGGTTCAGGCGTTGCGGCGGCGCGGCCCACCTGCTGGCCGTGGCCCAGTGCTTCCAGAGTGGTGTCGTCGACATCTTCGAAGACCTCCCCTACACCGGACTGGTCTTCGACGCCGTCGCCGTCGTGATCGCCCGGGTCGGCGGCATCCAGCACGAAGTGCACCAGGCCGTCCTCGCCGCGGACCATGGTGTAGATGTAGCGCACGTTCGGCAGGGCCAGGCGCATGCGGCGCAGGGGTTCGACCGCACGCTCGTACTCGGGGCCGTTGAGCTGCTCGGGCCGCGTGATCCTGCGGTGCAGTTCCGGATCGACCTGCAGCGCCGCCACCCGCGCGAGGTTGGTCAGGTGACTGCGGTGGTCGCGCTGAATCGTGGAGGCGGCGGCCACCCACACGCCGACAATGCCGGCGCCCGCGATGGCAAACGTGGCCAGCGCGATGACCAGCGTTTCGCGTAAAGCCCGGCGGTGAATGTCGGTTGGCACGCGGCCACTCTAGGGCGGGGCCCCTGCCCAATCTGTGATTCTGTGATAGGTTTCTGGCCGATGTCCGCCCGGGCCAGAGCAACCATCGAGCGATACTTCGCCGAATGCGACGTGGTTATCGACGGCCCTCGTCCCACTGATATCCAGATACGCGATCCGCGCTTCTATCGCATGTGGCGCTACTACCTGAGTTCCGTGGCGGCCGGTTTCCGTTCGCGCAACGCGGATGTCTGGCAGGCCCTGTTGAGCAACGCCTGAGCCGCACCATGCCAATCAGGAGACACGGACGGTTTGTACTGGTGCTGTGCGGGTTGCTGCTGCTGCTGTGGGTGCCGCTGGCCTTCAAGCCGTTCGATCGCAGCGACTGGGCCCTGGAGAATGTGCTGACGGTGCTCGGCGTCGTGTTCCTCGCGGCGACGTGGCGGGCATTTCCGCTGTCCCGGGTCTCCTATGCACTGATCTTCGTGTTCCTGTGCACGCATACCATTGGCGCGCACTACACCTATGCGGAAGTGCCCTACGACAAGTGGTGGGAGCATCTGACCGGCCGCAGCTTCAACAGCCTGGTGGGCTGGGAGCGCAACAACTTCGACCGGGTGGTGCATTTCCTCTACGGGCTGCTGCTGGCCTATCCGATCCGCGAGATGTTCCTGCGCATCGGCAACATGCGCGGCTTCTGGGGGTACTTCCTGCCGCTGGATCTGACGATGTCCACTTCGATGCTGTACGAACTCATCGAATGGGCGGCGGCCGAAGTGTTTGGCGGGGACCTGGGCATCGCCTATCTCGGCACGCAGGGCGACGTGTGGGATGCACACAAGGACATGGCCCTCGCAAGCCTCGGTGCGCTGATCTGCATGTGCGTCACCGCGGCGATCAACTGGCGATTGCAGCGCGACTTCGCAGCCGAGTGGGCCGATTCGCTGCGCATCCGCGACGTGGGGCCTACTGGCGAGGATGCGATCGCGGCAATGCTGCGGGAACGCGGCCGGAGCTGAATTTCGAAAACCGGATGCGGCCTGCGCAGTGGCGACCGCACGGCGCGATAGACTAGGCCACATGATCCGTCGTCTTCTCATCGCAGCAGTGGCCACACTGGCCTGCAGCTGCGCCAATCAGCCGGTTTCCCCGCCAGCAGCCGGGCGCATGGCGACCCGGCCGTACCTGCACCTGCCGCAGACAGCCGATGGTCACATCCCCGCGCTGCTGTCCGAGACCGGCGTTTTTGCCGATGTGCGGGCACTGACTCCCGCACCGGGTCTGCTGCCCTTTGAACTGGTGCTGCCGTTCTGGTCCGACGGCGCGGTGAAGACGCGCATGGCGGCCATTCCGGAAGGCAAGGTGCGGTTCTCACCCACGGGCGAATGGAAGTTTCCGCCCGGCACGGTGTTCGTGAAGACCTTCGATCTGCCCGTGGATGCCGCGCACCCGCAGGACAGGCGCCGCCTGGAAACACGCCTGCTGGTGCTGGGGCGCGATGGCAGTGTCTACGGTGTTTCCTACAAGTGGCGTGCCGACCTCAGTGATGCGGATCTGCTGCCCGACAGCGCCAGCGAGGACATCACCATTCGCGATGCGGCAGGCAAGGCGCATACGCAGACCTGGTATTACCCGAGCCGCAAGGAGTGCCTGGAGTGTCACAACGCCCATACGCCAGGGCAGCTGGGCCCGAAGACGCGACAGCTGAATCAGGCGTTCACCTACCCCGATGGCACCACCGAGAACCAGCTGCGTCACTGGAACAGGCTGGGCCTGTTCTCACCTGCGCTTGATGAGTCGGCCCTTGCAGCCATGCCGGTGCTGGCGCGGCCCGATGACCGGAGCCGCGACGTGCTGGATCGCGCCCGCTCGTACCTGGATGCCAACTGCGCGCACTGCCATCGCCCCGGCGGCACGGTGGCCGGCTTCGATGCGCGCTACGAGACGCCGCTCGCGGAACAGAAGATCATCGATGGCCCGGTGCTGATCGACCAGGGCGTGGACCGTGCGCGCGTGATCTCGCCGCATGATCCGTGGCGTTCCATCATGCTGATGCGGGTGGACACCAACAGCGATGTGCGCATGCCGCCGCTGGCGCGCAAGACCATCGATGCGCAGGGCGTGGCGGTGCTGCGCGAATGGATCGACAGCATGCCGGGCCAGGACGTGCTGGCGCCACCCGTCATTTCTCCCGCGGGTGGCACATTCACCGGACCGGTCTTCGTGACGCTGGCCAGCGCGGAGGCGGGCGCGCAGATCCGCTACACGGTGGATGGCAGCGCGCCGGGGGCGGGTGATTCCTTGTACAGCGGGCCCATCAAGCTCGACGGGCCGATCGTACTGCGGGCGCGGGCCTACAAGGATGGCTACACGCGCAGCGTGATTTCGCAGCAGATCTACGTCATCGGGCAGTAGGCACCACCGCCAGCCCCCAGGGGCTGCTGCCGGCCTTCACGCGTGCGACTTCCTTGCTGGTGGCGAGATCGACCACCGACACGTCGTTGGATGGGCCATTGGCCGAGAACAGGTACTTGCCATCCGGCGACAGCACGATGCCCCAGGGCCGCTCGCCCACCTTGATCGAGCCGCTGACTTTCAAGCTCGCGGTATCGACCACCGCCACCGTGCCGCCACGCCCCGTGCTCGCATAGAGCCTGCTGCCATCGGGCGATACGCGCACCCGCATCGGGCGCGCGCCATCGGGCAGGGCGATGGTGCGGTTGATGGCGATCCTGTCGGTGTCGATCACGTACAGCTTGCCGTCGGATTCGGAAGGCACCACGGCCAGTTTGCCGTTCTGCAGGAAGGCCACCGAGCGGGGCCGCGGCCCGACCTTCGTCTGCCCGATGACCTTGAAGGTGGCGATGTCGATGACGAACACGTCACCGCCGGTCTCGCAGGTCACCCACAGCCGCTTGCCGTCAGGGCTCAGTGCCACACCCTCCGGCTCCTGGCTCAGCGCCACGATCTTCTCGACCCTGCCATTGGCCAGGTCCACGGAGCTCGCGGTCTTCACATCCTCGTTCGACACGAACAGGTGCTTGCCATCAGCGCTGAGATCGAACTCCTCGGGATCCGAGCCCACATTGATCTTGCGCAGCACCTTGCGGGTGGCGACATCCAGCACGCCGATGCCGTCGGCGGATTTGTCCGACTGGTCCTCGTCATCGTCGTCGCGCTCGAATATGGGGTTGCCGTTCTGGTCGAGTTTCGGCGGGCCGCCGATGGGTGTGCCGCTGAGCGCCACGAACACGGTCTTGCCATCCACGCTCGCGTGGATGCCGCGGGGCCGCTTGCCCACCTTGATGGTCTCGACCACCTTGAAGGTTTCACCATCGATGACGGTGACGTCGCCCGAGCGCTCATTGGTCACGTAGACGTGAAACCCGGCAGCTGGCGCTATGGCGGGCAGCAGCAGAAGCAGTGCCGCCACAAACAGGGTGGCTTTTGATTTCATGGATATTTCTCGCATGGGCTTCACTTTGCCGGCGCGGGTCGGGTATGGCAAGTCAAGTGTGATCGCCGGCACCTCAACCGCGGCTGAACAGTGCGGCCGGCGCGTGGACGGGGCGGGGCGGTCCTAGGGTGCGTTGGTGAAACGTGCGTTCACCGAACGCGAGACATAGCCCGCAGCGCCGAAGCGGCCGTACTGCGAAAACGCGGTGACGTCGTAGACGTTGTACGTGGTTACGCCTTCGGTGTGCGGAGTGGACGTGCAGGTGACGGTCACGGTAAAGCCGTTGAGCGCGCCCTGGGTCAGATTCAGCACCGAACTGGCTGCACAGCTGTTGTTGACCAGCGCGCGGGTCGCGGCCCACTCCGTGCCGGCATTGGCCGCCTGCAGCGCGCGACTGCCGACCAGCTGCAGATCCGCCCCGGCACGCTGTGCGCCACCGATGCCGATGGCAAAGGCGGCCAGCAGGGCCACGATCACCACCAGGAACAGCGCCACGATGAGCGACATGCCGCGTTGCGCGCGCCGTTTCATGGCAGGTTTCCGATGCTGGCCTGCTGCGCCAGCTGAACCGTCTGGCCATTGCGCGTGGCGCTGATGCGCGCCGTGACCAGCTGTCCTGCGCTGGCACTGCCGGGGCCGACGAGGAAGTTGCATGCGGAGATGCCCTGGGCAAGCAGTCTTGCGGAAGCGCCCGCGGCGACCAGTTCGGCAGCGGTGTCACGCGCAGCCTGGTTGGAAGCGATGGCATAGCCCGCGTAGCGACGCAGCGTGCCGCCGGTCTCGTCGCACAGCCAGGTGACGGGCCCGGAGACCAGATAGGCGCGGTGGCGCGGGGAATCACTGGTGAAGACGGGAGCCGGAACGACGGTGACCTGCTGTTCGCCGGGGAGCGCGCCTGCCGCGATCGACACCGTGCTGCCGGCAGCGCTCATCGAACCGGACAGTGCGTAGGCATCCAGCCCCGGCACGCCGGTTCCCATGTTGTTCACGCTGAGGTACAGGCCCGTGCCCGAATAGGGCACCGACAGGCCACGGAAGGTTCCAGACGCGATGAACGCCGGCGCCGGCAGCGACTGGTAGCGCACCCAGTCCACCGTCGCGAGCATTTCCAGAACGACCATTGATCCATTGCGCCGTGCACGGGCGCTGTTGGGCAGTGCCCTGCCGAGGTCATCGCGCAGCAGCGGCCACGCATCCCCGGCGGAGCTCACCAGTTGTGCGCGGTCAGACTGCAGCGCGTAGTTCTTGAGCGGCGCGGTGATCAGCATGCCGGCAAATCCGATGACGATGGCTGACAGCGCCAGCGACACGATCATCTCGATCAGGGTGAAGCCGCGCTGCGTGCGCATCACGGATACCTGGTGCGATAGCCGGAGGCCAGCACGAACTGGCCATCGGGCAGATCCACGCGCACGTCCACGCGGCGCACGTTGGCAGCGGGCAATGTACCAAGCGCTCCCGGCACCACGCTCACGCGGACCCGGAATGCGCCGGCCGGATTGCCCGCGAAATCCACGGCGCTGGCGTCGTCGATGCCGTTGTAGTCGTCCACATCGTCATAGAGTGCGCGCGAGGACTCGCCATCCACGCCATCCGGATCGGTGAAGGGTTTGGCCAGCGCCTCGGCGAGATACAGATCAGCCACCGCGCGTGCCTGTGAACCCGCCAGCGCACTGCCGCTGCTGGCAGAGAGGTAGGCCAGTACACCCAGCACGGCCATACCGGCCAGCGCGATCACGGTGATGGATGTCACGACTTCGATCAGCGTGAGTCCCCGCTGCCGGCGGGCCGCGGCCGCAGTTCTCATTGCCACTGTACCCAGCCACCGGCGTCGACCGCGATGCCGTGAGTACCGATGCTGATGGATGCGGGCGAGCCGGCGGCGAGCGTGCCGTCGGTGGCAAAGACCAGCGATGTGGTTGCGCTGACATTGGCCGACGCCGGGGGCCAGCCGGCAAGGCTGCGACCGTCGTTGCGCAGCACGGGTGTGGTCCAGCTGCCACCGGTGGCGCAGTGCGTACCCGATGCGGGCGGCTGCATGGCCGAGTAGCCACTGGCATCGATGCGGAATCTCACCGGGCATCCGCTGGCCATGGCAACCGCGCGCGACAGGCGCAGCGCCATGCCGACTTCGTCGGCGTAGCCGCGCTCGGCGAAGGACGTGGAGGACAGCAGGCGTGGAGCGACCATCGCCGCCAGGATGGCGGCGATGGTCAGCGCTGCGATGAGCTCAACGAGCGTGAATCCCGACTGGCGTGGTCGCTGCGTCTGCATGGCCATCCGTGCAAGGTGGCCACCGCATCAGCACTGGGTGCGCAGCGCCGCGTTGACGGTGTTCTCGCTGGCGGTATCGGTGATCCGGCCAGCCTGATAGGTGATGAAGGGAGGGTTCACCACGCCACCGGTCAACGTGGCCTGGTTGTACTGCACCCAGCATTGATTGGTGCGGGAGCCGTTCTTGGTCTGGCGATTGCCGTTGGCGTTGGGGGTGAAGCCTTCCGTGCTCTGCATCAGACGGGCAATGCTCGCATTGTTCGGGTAGCCCTGGGTGAACGTGACGGCCTGGCCTTCGATGGTCAGCGTCTGGCCGTTGGTGCAGCTTTGCGCCATGCACAGGCCGTGCGCCATGTTGGCTGCCGATATCATCGACCCGCCCATGTTCTTCACCGCGGCGATGCGTGCCTCGGTTTCCAGACCCATGAAGCGTGGCAATGCCACGGCTGCGAGTATGCCGAGGATGACGATCACGACGATCAACTCGATCAACGTGAAACCTTTCTGTTTGCCTTGCATGTCAGCTCCTGCTGGATCCGTCTTCGGCCCGTGCCGTATGTGCTGAATTATCCGGGGAATTGGTCATATGTGCCTGCTGCCGTGCCCGATCTGTGACTCACGACACGCCGGCTTTGCCGATCAGTTCCCACATCGGCATGAAGACTCCGAGCGCCAGAACGAGAACCATGCCGCCAACCGCAACGATCAGGATGGGCTCGATTGAAGCGGCCAGGTTCTTCAGTGCGACATCCACCTCCCGCTCGTAGAAGCCCGCGGCCTCATCCAGCAGCGACGGCAGCTCGCCGGTCTCCTCGCCGATGGCAATCATCTGCAGCACCAGTGGCGAGAACAGGCCGCTCGCGATTGCTGCGTGATGCAGTGGCTCGCCGCGCTCGATGCCGGTGGCGAGTTGCTGGATCTTCTTCTCCAGAAAGCTGTTGCCGGCGGAGCGGCCGAGCACGTGAAGTGCCTGGATCATTGGCAACCCCGCGCTTTGCGAGATCGACAGCGACCGGCACACGCGTGCCAGCACTGCCTCGTAATTCAGCCGGCCGATCACGGGCAGGCGCAGTTTCCATTGGTCCCACTGCAGCCTGCCGGCGGTGGTAGCCAGGTAGCGACGGACCAGCAGTGCGCCCGCTGCAACTCCCACCAGGCACAGCGGCCAGTACCCGCGGATCAGCGTCGAGGTTCCCATCACGATGCGGGTGGGCAGGGGAATGTTGCCGTGCAGGGCCGCGAAGATCGGCTCGAACTTCGGAATGACGAAGGTCGAAATGAAGATGATCGCGGCGAGGATGGTCACGATCACGATGGCCGGGTAGCGCATCGCGCCCTTCACGCGGTCGCGAATGTCCTTCTCCTGCGCCAGATGTTCAGTGAGTCGCAGGAAGGAGTTCTCGAGCGTGCCGGTGCTTTCGCCGACGCGCACGATACTCACGTACAACTGCGGAAACACCTGAGGATGGCGCGCAAAACTCGCGGCCAGGTCGCGCCCGGATTCCAGGTCCGCAAGCACCGCTTCCAGAGTTTCGCGCAGCCAGGTGTTGTGGGTGGAGGCAATCAGTCCCCGCAGTCCGCGCAGCAGCGGGATGCCGGCCTTGACCACCGTGTACATCTGCCGCGAGAACATCACCAGATCCGCCAGCTGCACCTGCCCCAGGTTCAGCCGACGCGACAGGGCCTTCAGCGGATTGGCGATGTAGGTGGCGGCCTTCTCGATTTCCACCGGGGCGACGCCAGTGGCGATCAGTCGCTGCGCTGCCTGGTCGAGCGAGTCGGCGGCGAGTTCCCCGTTGACCAGGGCGCCATGGGCATCGCGGGCCTTGTATCGATAGCTGGCCATGGCTGCCGTCAGATGCGCCGGAACCGCCCGGTAAGCAGCGTGTCGGCAACTTCCTCATCGCTGCCCGGCAACTCCGCAGTTGCCGGGGAGGCACCCAGGTCCAGACCGCTGGTGGTCGCAATGGCCTCATCCAGCGTCGTGCCGCCGGCGGCGGCCAGCTCGATCGCACTGCGTGTCAGTGATACGTAGCCCGGCTGCGCCAGCGCGGCGCGTTCGAACGCCCCGGCATCGCCCACGCGAATCGCCTCGGCCATGCCCGCATCCACCTGGATCAGTTCGTAGATCGCGGTACGACCGCGATAGCCGGAAAGGTTGCAGTAGGTGCAGCCGGTGCCGGCATGGAACTTCATGGCTGCGGCACGTTCTGCGCCAACCTGTGCCTTGAGCCAGGCGAGCTGGTTCGCATTGGGTTCCACCGTCTGCTTGCAATCGCTGCAGACCTGACGCAGCAGGCGCTGCGCGACGATGCCGTGCAATGCGGTTGCGATCAGGTAGGACGGTGCGCCCATGTCGAGCAGGCGGCTCACCGACGCGGCGGCGCTCATGGTGTGCAGTGTCGAGAACACCTGGTGGCCGGTGATGGCGGCGCGCAGGCCGATCTCCACGGTCTCCCGATCGCGCATTTCACCGATCAGCACGATGTCGGGGTCGTGGCGCAGCATGCTGCGCAGCACGCGGGCAAAGTCCAGGCCGATCTTCGGGTTGATCTGCACCTGATTGATGCGATCGAGCCGGTATTCGACCGGATCCTCGGCAGTGAGGATCTTGGTGTCGGGGCGGTTCAGATGATTCAGCGCGGAATACAGCGTGGTGGTCTTGCCGCTGCCCGTGGGGCCGGTGACGATCACCATGCCGGCCGGCTGTTCAATCAGTGCGCGGAAGCGCTCGAGCATTGGCGCGGGCATGCCCAGCTGCTCCAGCGTCATCAGGTTGTTCGACTGGTCCAGCAGACGCAGCACCACCGACTCGCCATGCTGCGTGGGCATGGTGGCCACGCGCACGTCGATAAGGCGGTCACGCATCTTCAGCGAGAAGCGGCCGTCCTGGGGCATGCGTTTTTCGGCAATGTCCAGGCCGCTCATCAGCTTCAGGCGTGTGACCAGCGCGCTGCCGACTCCGCGACCTTCCACGGACTGCTCCTGCAGCACGCCATCCACGCGCAGCCGCAGGCGCAGCACCGATTCTCCCGGCTCGATGTGCACATCCGAGGCGCGGGTTGTGACCGCGTCCTGGAAGATGGTCTGGATCAGCCGGATCACGGGCGCGTCGGAGGAATCCTCCTCGGCCGTCAGCTGGTCGATGTCGATGTCGCCTTCGCGCAGCTCGTCGCGCACCTCCATGGCGATCGAGGCAATCTGTTCGGCGCGGCGGTAGACCGCGTCCATGGTGCGCAGCAGGTCGGCTTCGCGTACCAGCGCCAGGCGCAGCGGTTGCTTGAGGCGCGCGACCAGTTCGTCGTAGGCGATCAGGTCAGTGGGGTCGGTCATGCCCACGGTCAGGCCGCGGGCGTCGGATTGCAGCACCAGGGCGCGGAAGCGCCGTGCCATGGCCTCCGGCAGCAGCTTCACGGTGGCCGGATCCGGGTTCAGCTGCCTGAGGTCAACGAAGGGAATCTTCAGGTGCTGCGACAGCAGGTCGTGCAGCTGTTGCTCCTGCACCAGCCCCATCTCCATCAGCACGCGCCCCAGCTTGCGGCCGCTGCGCTTCTGTTCGTCCAGTGCGAGTGCCAGCTGCTGCTGGTTGATGACCTTGTGCTCGATCAGCAGGTCGCCGATGCGGACCTTCTTGCGCGGGGCGCTCATCGGGTCTGGTCCACCTGGCCGCGCGCAGCCATGGCGGCAGCGCGATCCTGCGGCTCCTGCGCGAGGGACTCCCAGTCCGTGTCCGTGGGGACCAGCGGACGCAGCAGCAGTACCAGCTCGACGGTGCGGCTCTGGTCCTGCTTGCTGCGGAACAGATGGCCCAGCAGCGGCACCTTGCTGAGACCGGGCGTGCTGTAGTCATCGCGCCGGCGGGTCTCACGCATCAGCCCGCCGATGACGATCAGCTGGCCGGAATGAGCGCGCACGACACTGTCGGATTCGCGGATCTGGCTGTAGGCCAGCGGCAGGTTGCTCGAGCCGCCGCCGAAATTCACGCTCTTGTTCTGGTCGGTGACTTCGCTGACGGTGGGGTGGATATGCAGCAGCACGGTGCCGTCATCGCTGATCTGCGGTGTGACATCCAGCGCCACACCGGAGAAGAACGGTGTCAGCTCCACGTTCAGCGAAGTCGTGGTCGAGGTGCCGGTGGTGGTGTCGCTCTTCACGCCGGTCACGAAGAACTCGTCGGAGCCGGCCTTGATCACGGCCTTCTGGTTGTGCAGCGTGGAAACGCGCGGGCTGGACAGCACCCGCGTGCGACCCTGCGTATCCAGCAGTTCGATGAAGCTGCTGAAATCACTGGTATTCACGGCCAGCGAGAATGCCCCGCCGAGCTGATCGATGACCTGGCCGACAATGGGCACGCCCGGTGTGACGGTGACCTGATTGCCGCTCGGGGCGAGAGGATCGGAGTTGAACCCACCCGGCGGGCCGCTCTGGCCAAGGAACACACTGGAGTTGCCGTTGTGAAGCAGGGCGCTCCAGTTGATGCCCGCCTGGAATCCGGAGCTGAGCTCCACTTCCACGATCTTGGCTTCGAGGATCACCTGGCGGGTGACCGTCGACTGCGTGGTCGCAAGGTAGTGGGCCACATTGCGCAGCTGTGCCGGCATGGCTCGCACGACGATCACTCCGGACTGCCGGTTGACCACGACGTCCTTCGCATCGCCGGCCGCCAGCACGCGAATGTCCGCTTCGATGTTCGCCCAGAAGTCCGAGTCGTTGGTGGTGACGACCGAGGTCCCGCTGACGTCGTCGCCTTCGGTGCCGCCCGCCGACGTGCCGCCGGCAAGCCCGCCGGCAGCCCCGGGCGCGGCGTTGGCCTGCGTGATCTGTCCGGAACTGACACGCGTATGGGAAACGCCGCTGCGATGCACGTCCAGGTAGTTGAGCTGGAATACACGGGTCTGTGGGCTCGCCGGCATGACGAGATAGCCCGCATTGACCTTGTCGAAATCCAGCCCGTACAGGTCGCGCGTCGCCTGCAGCACCTGCTCCAGCGTCACGCCCTTCAACTGCATGCTGATGCTGCCGCGCACGTCGGGGTACACCAGCAGGTTGGTACCGGAGACTTCCGCGAGCTTCGCGAAGAAGTCTGGCGCGCTTGCGGCGGCTGCCTGCACGTCGTACGTGGCGGCGCCGGAAGCTGTGGGCGCTGCCGTGATCTGCAGCACCGCGGCGGTGCCGCTGCGCGCCTCGACCCGCTCGGCCGGCCCGACGGGCCTGGTCGGGTCTGGCGGCGTTGCGGCAGTGGCCGACTGCAGGGCCAGCAGCAGGACCATGCCCGTGAAGGCTGCCAGGTGTGTCCGGCCTGCGGAAGTGGAAAGCATCATGTCGGTCATACTCCAAGCCAGGTGGAATCCATGCTCAGCGTGCTCAGCTCCAGCCGCACGCGGTTGATGGGAAAGTCGCGGGTCGCAAGGTCCAGCACGTTCCAGCGGAACTTCCAGGGCAGTTCCTCCAGGGCATGCACATAGCCCTGCACATCGGCATACGGCCCGTCGATGACGAGTTCGATGCTGTGCACGTACGGAGCGGTGCCGGGGCCGGTGCCTTCGGCCGGCGGAATCAGGCTGCGCACCGGCAGGTTGCGGATGCTGACCAGCGTGAGATGGGACTGGCGGCGCAGCACGTCATGCAGCACCTGGGTCATCTCGGCGGCCGGCACGAAACCGCTGGCGGAGCCCGCGACCTGCGCATCCAGATTGCGCGCCTGCAGCTGCAGCTCGCCGGCACGGCGCAGCGCGATCTGCCGCGGGTCATCGTTGTCCCGCATGGCCGCGCCCGGATCCTGGCTGAAGGATTCAAGCTCTGCAGCCAGCACGCGACTCTGGTCGCGCAGCGGTTGCATCAGCAGCGAGTCCCACGCCGCCAGTACCAGGGTGAGCACAGCCGCGACGATCAGTACACGCTCGCGCGTCACGCGTGCGTTGTACAGCTCGACGAGCTGGTGCAGCGAAGAGATCTTCACGATTCCTCCGGCGAGCTCGGGGGCTCGGGCAGGTCGCGCGTCGCCGCGCGGAAACGCAGGTGCGGAGCGAGGTGAGGATCGGGCTCGGTGGGCCGGTCGATCACGAAGTTGTCGATCTGCCCGCCGCTCAAGGCCGGGTCGTTTGCCAGGCTCTGCAGGTAGAGCGGGACCAGATCAGGTGTGAGGGTTCCACCGGAGAGGCTCATCGTGTCGCGACGCGCCCCCAGAGTCAGATGGTCGAGCCACACGCCCGCGACATGGCGTTGGGCCAGCGCGGCCATTCGGGCCGAGAATGCCGCCGCGTTGGCGCTTTCGGATTTCAGCATTGCCAGCGCCTGCGACTTGGCCGAGATCTCGGCGGTCAGCCGGGTGGCGAGCTGCTCCAGTTCCTCCTGTGACAGCGAGTCCAGTTGCGCGGTCTGCGCTTCTTCGAGCGCCTCCTGCGCGGCCTGCCGGTCGTGCAGCGCTGTCAGCTCCGCGCGCATGCCATGCAGCTGCCACAGCGCGAAGCCCCACATCACCAGCAATGCGGCACCGATCGTCAGCAGCCCGAAGCCGGCGCTGCGTGCATTGAGCAGGTCGCGGCTGGGACGGGCCGCGGCCTGGAACAGATTGACCTGCTGCAACGCCCTAGCCATCGGTGGACTCCGTGCGCAGCGCGGCGCCAATCGCCAGGGCCGGGAGCCAGCCACCGGGGATCCCGGCCGGTTCGACGCTCTCCATGCAATCGCCAAGCCGCAACGGGTGCACCCGCAGGCCCGTCATCGAGGCAACTTCAGCGGCAAGCTGCGGTGTCAGGGCTTCAGCCGGTGCCACCACCAGATCGGTGATGGCGGGCTGGTCGAAGTGGGTTTCGTAGTAGTCGAGCGAGCGCTGCAGTTCCAGCGCCAGCGCATTGGGGTCGACCCCGCTGGCAGAGGAGTCGGTGCCGGCCTTGAAATGCAAGGTGGTGTCGTAATCGAAGCGGCGCGCCACGAACAGCTGGCCGCGGCGCGTGAGTACCAGCTGCGCATGGTCCTCGCGCAGCATCACGAAGGCCACGCCCTGTTCATCCTGCGGCAGCAATGCGCTGAGGTTGCGCTGGCACAGTTCCGGAATGTCGATGACGTCGACGCGGTCGGTCTCGCGTTGCAATGCGCTGGCGATGGAGCGGGGCACATCGTTGCGTGTCGCGACCGCGAACAGCATGCGACGGCTCGCGCGGTCGCGCCGCTCGGGCACATCGAACACATCCACGGACGCGTCATCCAGCGGGAAGTCGATGATCTCGCCCATGCGCCAGCGGGCCGCCGCGCGGATCTCCGCCTCGGGAACTTCCGGCGCTGCGATCTGCGCGAGCTGGTAGTCGTCCGCGCCGACCACGGCGCTGACCGGTGCGCGCCCCAGGTTTGCCTCGCGCAGCAGGCGGTGCAGCGCGTCATCCTCATAACCCCTGGAAGCACGCGCAACCGCGCAATGCAGTACCTGCGGCTTGCCATGAACGGGCCGCCGCACCACCGCGAGCGCAACCGCCTCGCCCGACGCGGCTATGCCTGCCCGGGTATCGGTGCGATGCCCGCGCCTCAATAGAGAATCCCAGCGCACGATGTCCCTCTTGCGCCGATCCATTCGGCGCCCGGGACACAACATATCTACGGGCTGTCTGCCTGTATTGGAACCAGTCGACAGACCCTTATGTCATCTGCTCCAGAGTGTGCGCTGGCGCACAAAATGTCGGCCCGTGGGCAAGCTCCCCGGGGTTCAGGAGCGGGTCTGTGCCAGCGCCTGCTTCACCCGCTCCGCGCGAAACGGCGCGCGCCGGATGCGTACGCCGGTGGCATCGAAGATGGCATTGGCCACGGCCGCGATCACGGGCTTGTGGCTGCATTCGCCGGCGCCATAAGGCGCGAGGTCGGGGCGATCGGGGTTCGGGTCGCCGTTCACCAGCACCACTTCAATGTGCTCCGGCGTGTCGGCGTGGCGCAGGCTCGGGTAAGTCGCCCAGTCCACGCTGGTGACCTTCCCGATGTCGAAACTCACTTCTTCGTGCAGCGCGCGCGACAGGCCATGCAGCATGCCGCACTCGACCGTGTGCTTCAGGCCCATGGGGTTGATGACGAGGCCGCAGTCATGGGCGCACACCAGTCGCTTTGCCCACACGCGGCCCGTGTCGCGGTGGACTTCCACCTCGGCGATGACCGCGACAATGGTGTTGCTGCGGATGGTGAACGCGATGCCGCGGCCGCTGAGCACATTGCCGCGCGCCGCGGCCTTCGGTGACGGGCGCGCGTCCCAGCCATACGCTTTCGCGGCGGCCTGCACCACCGCGATGGAACGCGCGGTGCGCACGCGATCGGCGTCGCCCATCTTCGTCATCATTGCCAGCCGGAACTGCACCGGGTCCGCCTTCGCGGCCGCGGCCAGTTCATCGATGAACGACTCGAACGCAAAGGTGACCTGCGGGCCATTCGGATCGCGCAGGTTGCCGGTGCGCAGCGGCGTCTCCCAGATCTGCGGCAGGGCTATGGAGCGCGTGAAGGTGCTGAGGGACGGAATGGCATACATCGACGAGGGCGTCGCCGCGCTGCCGCGTCCCGGCTGCTGCGGCCGGCGGCCCATCAGCTGGGCGATCAGCACCGTGTCCGGGTCGTTGTAGTTCAGGTGATTGTCGTCGATGGCGAAGGCCTGGTACTCGATGGCCTGCACCTTGCCGGCGGCGTCGAGCGCGCCACGCAGCTTGAACACATAGGGTGGGCCCTTGGTGTCCCATGCGGCCTCTTCGTCGCGCATCCACTGCACGCGCACCGGGCGCCCGAGTTCCTTCGCCAGGAATGCGGCCTCGAAACCGGCATCGTCGGCCGCGGTGCGGCCATACACCTGTGGGCCATCCATGTAGACCACGCGCACCTTCTCGCGCGGCATGTCGAGAAAGCGGGCGACGCCATCGCGCAGGCCATAGGCCTTCATGTCGTTGGAGTAGAGGGTCATCTGCCCGTTCGATGGGTCGGCCAGCGCATGCGCCGGGCCGATGGAGGAGTGGCCCTGGTAGGGCACTTCGTATTCGGCGTGGATCACGTGCGCGGCATTGGCGAATGCGTCGAAATCGGGCTCCGTCGTGACGGGCGGCGCCGGCGACGCGGGCGCCTTGCTGCGGATGTAGTTGAACAGTTCTGCCGAAGACGGGAACGGCGCGGTATCCGGCTTCTTCCATTCCACCTTCAGTTGCCGCGCGGCATTGATGGCCTGCTCCTCGCGCTCGCACACCACGGCCACGTAGTTGCCGCGGCTCACCACGCGAATGAACCCGGGCAGCTTGGAGACGGAGGATTCATCGATGCGCACCAGCGTGGCACCGGCAAAGGCGGGGCGCACATTGCGCGCGTGCACCATGCCCGGCAGCTTCATGTCCACGGCCCATTTCGTGGTCGCCATGACCTTGCCGGGGATGTCGTAGCGGGCGATGGGCTGGCCCACCACCTTGAGTTCATTCACCGGCTTGACCTGCGCCTTGCCGGTGGTGGCATCTACATTGCGGCCGGTGAGTGTCACGTTGAAGTGCTTGCCGCCCACCAGTTCGGCGTAGGTCACCGTCCTTGCAGGGTTGGCCTTCAACGCGATGGTGGCATTGGCCACGGTGAGCGCTTCGAGTGGCGCGCCCAGGTGCTGGCTGCCCAGATCCAGCAGCACACGCCGCGCTTCGGCGGCCACGCGGCGCATGGTGATGCCGTCGCGCTCCACGCCATCCGAGCCGCCCGAACCGCCCTGGTCCGGCGTGATGTCGGTGACACCCATGACGAGGCTGGTCCGGTCGTAGGCGATGTCCAGTTCGTCGCACATCATCTGCCGGTACGCGGTGCCCGTGCCCTGGCCGCCATCGGTCTTGCCCACGTAGAACGTGGCGGTGTTGTCCGGGTGGATCACGATCCAGGTGTCCAGCTGCAGGAAGTCCGGATCCGGATAGGGACCGGCCGCTGTCGCCTCTGCCGCCAGCGCACGCACCACGGGCATTGCACCGATGCTCACGGTAATGGCGATGACGCCGGAGCCCTTGAGGAAATCCCGGCGCGCGAGCACGGCGCTCACTTCCGTTCTCCCTGCAAGTCACGCACTGCGCGTTTGATCGCGGACTGCACACGGTAGTACGTCATGCAGCGGCACAGCGCGCCGTCCATTGCGGTACGGATCTCGGCGTCGCTGGGGTTCGGGTTGCGATCCAGCAGGGCCTTGGCCGTCATGATCTGGCCGTTCTGGCAGTAGCCGCACTGCGCCGCCTGCTCGTCGATCCACGCCTGCTGCAGCGGATGCGGTTTGCCGCCCTTCGAGATGCCTTCGAGCGTGGTGACTTCGCCCTTCACGGCAGACACCGGGGTGATGCACGAGCGCGTCGCGACGCCATCAATGATCACGGTGCAGACGCTGCACTGGCCGAGACCGCAGCCGAAGCGCGGGCCGGTCAGGTCCAGGTCATTGCGCAGCACATACAAGAGAGGTGTCGAGGGGTCGACGTCCACTTCGTGGGACGTGCCATTGACGCGAAGTTTGGTGATGGCCATGGCTCCACCTCGGGATTCGCGGAAAAATGGTCGGGATGACAGGATTTGAACCTGCGACACCTACGTCCCGAACGTAGTGCTCTACCAGGCT